>CAYVUF010000444.1:0-1003 GCA_964454605.1 uncultured Bacteroides sp. | reverse complement strand
TCCTCACCATGAATATCGATGGAAATACCAAGCTTTAAGTATTCACTCTGTAAATACTCTGAAATGGTCTTCTCCGTTACACTGTCACTATTGTAAAGCAGGGATAATTCCAGCTTCTTTCCATCCTTTTCACGAATGCCGTTTGAGCCCACTTCCCAGCCTGCTTCCTCTAACAATGCAGCAGCTGTTTCTGTATTGTACTCATACGGTGCCAGCTCTACATCGCAATACGGAACCGTAGAGGCGTATAAGGTATCTGCCGGCTGCTCTAAGCCATAGAAAATACCTTCTGAGATAACCTCACGGTTTGTCGCATGCTGTAACGCCTGACGAACCGCAGTATCACATAAAATGTCATTCGTTGTATTCAATACAATATGTCTGGTAGAAGTCGGATCAGACAGGGCTACTTCAAATTTATCGCTGTCTACATACTGACTGATCGCATCGGCATCCAGCATATTTTTACCGAAAATCAAATCAATCTCTCCGGATTCCAGTGCCATGATACGAGTCTGATTGTCTGGAATTACTTTTACTGTGATTTTCTCAATCTCCGGCAGCTCACCCCAGTAATTCTCATTCCGCTCAAATACAGCATACTCATCAGTTACAAAATCGGTCAGCACATACGGGCCGGTTCCGATATAACCATTCACACCATCCTTTGTACTTCCGTCCTTCATGCAATTCGGAGAAATCATCGCAAACGGACGAATACAGCCAAGCTCGGTCAGCATCGGATAGTACGCTTCACTCATTTCAATCACAAAAGTATTCTCATCCGGCGCTGATACACCAACCAGAAGCTGCATCATCTCCAGCCAGGTGTGGCGCTCTCTGTTTTCTAAAATCGCATTAAAGTTTGCTAAAATCGCATTGGCATCACACGGGGTTCCGTCTGAAAATGTTACGCCCTCGCGAATTTTAAAGGTATAAACCTTTCCATCCTCACTTACAGTCCAGCTTTCTGCCAGGCAGCCCTCATATCCATCTTCGGTAA
>CAYVUF010000443.1:0-1005 GCA_964454605.1 uncultured Bacteroides sp. | reverse complement strand
CATTGTATGTATTTGATTTTAAATAGACAATCTAAAGGAGCTACTGTGGAGGGACGGTGAAACATTCAACACTTTGCAGTAGTTGTATTTTTTGTGTTATAAGGTGGATGCTATATTTGGTTTATTAAAATTTAACTGGTGCTAAAATCATTTTTAGTGAATAATTTTAAAAAATTAAATAGCTTAAACTTGAAGTATAAAAAATGTAGCAGAAATTTAATGAGTAGTAGAGTGATCTTTTAAACATATACAGGGGCTGTCGCACTAAAGTGACAGCCCCCTTTAAAACAATACTATAAGATGTAAATTAAATAACGGATGTATATTTAGCTCAAGAAATGCCGAATTTATGGCGTTTCTTGGCTTGCTTTTGGTTTTGAGAAATCTGATAAGTACCTTTTTAATCGGAATATATTCTTGTATTATTCTCTGCGGACTTGCTATACCGCCATATTTTTTATTAAATAGGCAACGACTTAACCGCAGTAAACTGTTGTCAAGCCGAATGCAATATCATAGAAGATATAAATTTTTGTTTGTATTATATTCCAGTTTTTTCCGAAATCCAGGCTTCGTTTTCCACATAAATTTTCTGCACTTCATCCGGACGGTCAATTCCTAAAAGATCATGGCTTACAGAACCTCCGGCTCTATTGCGCACATAGGAAAGCCACATATAGGAGCGGCGCAGTCCCTTCAAAGAATCAAGACCGTAAATATGATCCCAGTGCCCATGTGTCAGCAGAATTGCATCCAATCCGCCAATCTCCATAAGATACTTTTTGATTCCGGAATCATAATATCCAGAATCAATCAACATTTTTTCATTTTTTTAGTTCTGTTTTATGTAAATGCGTAAAGAATATCATACTCACTGCTAACGATACAGCTTCTGCAATGGGAAATGCCCACCATACCATGCCAACATCATTAGTCACTTTCGCCAACAGCCATGCCACAGGCACCAGAACTACCAGTTGACGCATCAGAGACATAACAAGACTG
>CAYVUF010000442.1:0-1041 GCA_964454605.1 uncultured Bacteroides sp. | reverse complement strand
GTCCCGGTCAGGGAAGAGAATCCGCAATCAGAGCTCTCCAGACCGCAGGTCTCGAAATCGTATCCATCAAGGATGTAACACCTATCCCGCATAACGGATGCCGTCCTCCCAAGAGAAGACGTGTATAATCGATAGGCGAAAGCTAACTTATTTAAGGAGGATAAAGACCTATGGCAAAATATACAGGACCCGCTTGCAGACAGTGCCGCAGAGAAGGCGTTAAGCTGTTCGCAAAGGGTGAACGTTGCTTCACAGAAAAGTGTGCTATGAACAGAAGAACGGGTGCTCCCGGTCAGCACGGTGCGGCTCGCAAGAAGGTTAGCGAATACGGCCTTCAGCTTCGTGAAGTACAGAAGACAAAGAGATACTACGGTATCCCCGAAAAGCAGTTCAGAAACTACTACAAAATTGCTGACCGTAAGGAAGGTATGACAGGCGAAAATATGCTCACACTTATCGAGCGTAGATTCGATAACGTAGTGTTCAGAATGGGTATGGGCGAAAGCAGAAGAGATGCAAGACAGCTCGTAACTCACGGACATTTCCTCGTAAACGGCAAGAAGGCAAACATTCCTTCGATGATTCTCCGTGCAGGAGACGTAATCACCGTTGCCGAAACCAGCAGAAAGTCCGAAAAGATTAAGACACTCGTTGAAAACCTCGACAACCGCACGATTCCCGCTTGGCTCGACGTTGACAAGCAGAACGTAACGGCAACAATCACAACACTTCCCAAGAGAGAGGACATCGACTTCCCGATTGAGGAACACTACATCGTTGAGTGGTACTCAAAGAAAGCGTAACCTTTTGAACGATAAGTATAAAAAAGTTATAACAAGGGGAGGTTTCAGGCAATGATAGAAATTGAAAGACCGAATATAACAACAGTAGAATTAAAATCCGACGGTTCTTATGGCAAATTTGTTATTGAGCCATTGGAAAGAGGATATGGCACTACGCTCGGAAATTCTCTTCGCCGTGTTTTGCTCAGCTCGCTTCCGGGCGTAGCGGCAACCAGCGTTAAAATTGACGGTGTATTAC
>CAYVUF010000441.1:0-1059 GCA_964454605.1 uncultured Bacteroides sp. | reverse complement strand
ATACCAAAGGTGATGATTTTAAGCGTGCAGAACGTCAGCGGGATGTTCTTGCGGCTATGATGGACAAGGCAAAAAAAGCATCTCTGTCTACGTTGAATGAGGCAGTTACTGCGGTTCTTCCGAATGTAAATACTTCTTTAAATGTGAATGAGATTATTAGTGTACTTGGAACTGTTGCAGAATACAATGTTGTAGTCAGTGAAGGTTTCCCGTTTGCAGAGAGTCGTGCAGGTGCAAATGTAGGCAGCAAGGGAAGCTGTATCATTCCTACTTCGTTAGAAGACAACGTAATTGAACTGCATAAGATTTTGTACGAAGAAGAGAAATACAGTCCATCCAAAGAAGTGATAAGCATCAGTGAAGAAATTGCAGCTCAGACTGGTGAGTATCTGCAATAAATAGCATGGATAGAAAATTACAGCAGTTCGGCATGGATTGAACTGCTGTTTTGTTATATCAATAGATATAAAGGAATAAAAGATAATAAATGAGGTAGAACATGAAAAAATTATTGATTTACTTAAAAGATTACAAGAAAGAAACTGTTTTTGCCCCTCTTTTTAAAATGTTGGAGGCTTGTTTTGAACTGTTTGTTCCTCTGGTTATGGCGGCCATTATTGACAATGGTATTGGCGGGGCAGATAAGAGCTATGTCTTAAGAATGGGTCTGGTTATGGTAGTACTTGGTATTATCGGCCTGGTATGCTCGGTTACAGCACAGTTTTTTGCCGCAAAAGCAGCAGTCGGTTTTTCTACGCAGTTGAAGCATTCCTTATTTGCACATATCCAGAGCTTATCTTTTTCAGAAATGGATACCTTAGGAACTTCTACCATGATTACACGTATGACATCGGATGTGAACCAGGTGCAGAATGGTGTGAATATGGTACTTCGTCTGTTCTTACGTTCCCCCTTTATTGTTTTTGGTGCCATGATTATGGCATTTACCATTGATGTGAAAGCGGCACTTGTTTTCGTAGTAACCATTCCACTGCTTTCGGTGGTGGTATTTGGTATTATGATAATTACCATTCCGATGTACAAAAAAGTACAGGCAGG
>CAYVUF010000440.1:0-1061 GCA_964454605.1 uncultured Bacteroides sp. | reverse complement strand
GTTAATTAACAGTCTGAATCTGGTTCCTAAATCAATCAGGGAACATGCCACACCAGGGCCTTCCTTGGATGTAAATACCAGACGAGCAGGGTCTTCTCTGTTACCCATAGATAACGGACAAACTTTGATACCAATTTCGCCATCTGCTACGGAAGGACAAACCTCTAACATATGGGACTGTAAGATACCATCTTTACCCGGTACCAGATTGTATGTGTAATCTTCCATCATGGAAGTACCTTTTGCATCTTTGATATCTGCTGTCATCAGTTTCATCAGACGAACCATTGCTGCTACTTTCCAGTCGCCTTCTGCACCAAATCCATAGCCTTTCTCCATCAATCTCTGAATGGAAAGACCAGGAAGCTGCTGTAAACCGCCAAGCATACCGAAATGAGTAACAATTGCATGGTAATCATTATCTACTAAGAATTTCTCAATACCAATTTCCTGTCTTGCCTGTACTGCAACGTGTTTCTTAAATTCAGCTAAATCTCTTCCTTCATCAATAATTTTGTATTTGCTGTAATATTCTTCTACCAGTGCATCCACATCACCCTGTGCAACAGCATCTACATAATCTACTAAATCATTTACACAATAATGGTCGATTTCCCAGCCGAACTTAATCTGTGCTTCTACTTTATCGCCTTCTGTTACTGCTACATTGTTCATGTTGTCACCGAAACGACATACTCTGATGTGGGAAGATTCCACAATACCAAGTGCTGTTCTCATCCAGCTGCCAAGCTGCTCCTGTACGCTTGGATTTGCCCAGTGACCAACAATAATTTTTCTTTCGATACCCATACGGCTTACAATGTGACCATATTCTCTGTCACCATGTGCAGACTGGTTTTCATTCATGAAATCCATATCAATGGTATCGTATGGAAGTTCTTCATTGAACTGTGTATGTAAATGGCAAAGTGGTTTTCTAAATTCTTTCAATCCCAGAATCCACATTTTTGCCGGAGAGAAAGTATGCATCCATGTGATAACACCTGCACACTCTTCATCATTATTTGCATCATTAAAAGTTTTACGGATAGAAGCCTGAC
>CAYVUF010000439.1:0-1065 GCA_964454605.1 uncultured Bacteroides sp. | reverse complement strand
AACTGAACTTCTGTAACACAAACATCTAAATCTGATTTATTTAATAAAATAATAGTATTTTTATTCTGAATCATTTCTATAATCTCAGAATCATTTTCATCCAAAGGAACAGAAGCATCAACCACATAAATAATTAAATCCGCTTCCTGAGATACTTTTTTAGCTCTGTCTACTCCAATTTTTTCTACCACATCATCTGTATTACGAATACCAGCAGTATCTATCATATTCAAAGAAATTCCACCCAGAGAAATTGTTTCTTCCAGAATATCTCTTGTAGTTCCTGCAATATTAGTAACAATTGCCTTTTCCTCACCAACTAATAAATTAAGAAGAGAAGATTTACCAGCATTCGGTTTACCTACGATAACCGTATTAATTCCTTCCTTCAACATCTTACCATCATTGGCGGAACTTAATAATTTTTCCAATCTTTTTATAATATCATCTGTTTTCTCTGTTAACCTTTCATGATAACCATCTAAACTAATATGTTCCGGGTCATCCAGCGCAGATTCAATAAAAGCAATTTCATAAATAATCTCTTCTCTTAAATTTCTAACCACATCAGAAACCGAACCTTTTAACTGTTTCACAGAAGACTGGAGGGCAAACTCATTTTTAGAATGAATAATATCTATAACAGCTTCTGCTCTCGATAAATCTATTCTTCCATTTAAAAAAGCTCTCTTCGTAAATTCACCCGGCTCCGCAATCCTGGCACCTGCCTGTAATACAACCTCCAGAATCTTCTGCATCATCAAAACACCACCATGACAGTTAATTTCAACGGTATCTTCCGTTGTATAACTATTAGGTGCTTTCATGGCAGAAACCATAACTTCATCTATAATATGATTTTCTTTATCCACAATAAAACCATAATGAATTGTATGTGTTTTATAAGTATTCAAAATCTTTTCATTCTTTTTATTTACAAAAATAGAGTGAGCAATAGAAATTGCTTCATCACCACTTATACGAATTATTCCAATTCCAGAATCCGTCATTGCTGTTGCAATTGCTGCAATTGTATCTGTTTTCATATATTTTCCTTTCTATACA
>CAYVUF010000438.1:0-1070 GCA_964454605.1 uncultured Bacteroides sp. | reverse complement strand
ATCATAATCTGCACATTAATCTCATCGATTGATCTCGCACTGAAATAGATGGTATCTTCAATCTGCGTTAATACAAATGAAGCTTTAATTCCTACAATATCAAGAAGCTCATTTGCCGCCTGAGCGCCTACTACCGTCGGACTTTCCAGGCCTTCCGAAGGACACTCCGAAATAGCAAAATAATCCTTATAGATTTCTGCCTTCTGAATTGCCTCCGCTCTTGCCTTATAATCCTCCAGCTTATCACGGAACAGCTTCCGCACACGAACCACATCCGCTCCATTCCTCCGCAGGAAGGCAGCCGCTTCAAAGGTTCTGACTCCGGCCTGATTCATGAAATTATTGGTATCAATCACAATTCCGGCATACATGGCATCCGCCTCTGCCGCCTTCATCTTAATATTGCCATCTCCAATATACTGTAAAATCTCTGCTACCATCTCACAGGCAGAGGAAGCATACGGCTCTACATAGGAAAGCACAACATTATCAATTACCTCGCTGCTCTGGCGGTGATGATCCAGAACCACGATCGTCTTAATCTTTTTCAGAAGCTGCGGTGCATCGGTAATACTTGGGCGGTTTACATCCACCACCACAAGCATGGTATTGGCATCTGCCCATTCAGCTGCCTCATCTCCGCTTAACAGAAGATCCTCCGGATAATCTGCACTGTTCTGAAAACGTGCCATCATCGGTTTCACCGAAGCATTCACGCCGTTGACTACAATTCTTGCCTTCTTATTAAAATAAGTGGCAATTCTCCAGATACCTACGCAGGCGCCAAAAGAATCAATATCTCCGATTCGATGGCCCATAATCAGGATCTTATCCTTTGTATCCATCAGCTCCCGAAGGGCATGTGCCTTTACACGAGCCTTTACGCGTGTTGTCTTCTCCAACTGCTGAGATTTGCCGCCGTAATAACGGATGCGTGACGCATCCTTTACCACGGCCTGATCGCCGCCGCGTCCCAGAGCCATATCAATTGCGGTACGAGCATAATCGTAATTCTTCGAATAGCTGTCTCCATTCATACCCATACCGATACTTAAGGTAACCGCCATATC
>CAYVUF010000437.1:0-1100 GCA_964454605.1 uncultured Bacteroides sp. | reverse complement strand
GATGTAATGTACAGTTTGCATTGCACCCAACAAGTTTCGAATACTGCGTTATTGAAGTAAATCCACGTGTCAGCCGTTCTTCTGCACTGGCTTCCAAAGCGACCGGATATCCGATTGCAAAGGTAGCGGCAAAGATTGCGCTGGGTTATACACTGGATGAAATTAAGAATGCCATTACTGGAAAAACATTTGCTTGCTTTGAACCTACTATTGATTATTGTGTTGTAAAGATTCCACGTCTTCCATTTGACAAGTTCATAACCGCTAAGAGAACCTTGACAACTCAGATGAAGGCAACTGGTGAAGTAATGAGTATCAGTGACAGCTTTGAAGGTGCGATGATGAAAGCTATTCGTTCTTTGGAGCAGCATGTAGACTGCCTGCGCAGCTATGACTTCTCAGAGCTTTCCAAAGAAGAACTGCTGGAGAGATTGCAAGTTGTAGACGACCAGAGAATTTATGTGATTGCAGAAGCCATCCGTAAAGGCATTGATTATGATACGATTCATAACATTACCATGATTGACCACTGGTTTATTGACAAACTGGCAATCCTGACAGAGATGGAAGCAAAACTGGAAACAGAACCGCTTACCGTTGCTTTGCTGAAAGAGGCAAAAAGACTGGAATTCCCGGATAATGTGATTGCCAGATTAACCGGAAAGAAAGAAGAAGAAATTAAGAAGCTGCGTTATGACAATGGCATTGTAGCAGCATTTAAAATGGTAGATACCTGTGCCGCTGAGTTTGAAGCCTCCACACCATATTATTATTCGGTGTTTGGCTCGGAAACAGAAGTGGTAGAGAGTCATCCGAAGAAAAAAGTACTGGTGCTTGGCTCTGGTCCTATCCGCATCGGACAAGGTATCGAATTTGACTACTGTTCGGTACATGCAACATGGGCTTTTGCCAGAGAAGGTTATGAAACCATTATCATCAACAACAATCCAGAAACCGTTAGTACCGACTTCGACATTGCAGATAAACTCTATTTCGAGCCATTAACACCGGAAGATGTAGAGAATATTGTAAATGTTGAGAAACCGGATGGTGCAGTGGTACAGTTTGGCGGACAGACTGCGATTAAGCTGACGGAAAGC
>CAYVUF010000436.1:0-1115 GCA_964454605.1 uncultured Bacteroides sp. | reverse complement strand
ATCGAGCAGCTCGATTATCGTCATAGCCTCGCCTCCGCAAGCTTAAAAAAGCGTCATTTGGTTGGTTTCGTTGAGCGAATCGAGAACGCCGTTTTTCCTGAGAATTTCGATAACAGCCTTTGAAACCTGGGCTCTCGTTCGCAAATCCTCGATGGACAGAACCTCTTTCTCTTGGCAGGCGTTGTACAGCGACTCCGCCGCCGCCTCGCCCAGTCCGCCCATTGACGAGAACGGACAGCGTATGCCCTTTTCGCCCTCGGGCAGAAAATGGAATGCGTGGGACTTGTAAAGGTCGGGTTTCAAAAACTCAAAGCCTCGTGCATACGCCTCGTTGCAAAGCTGAAGCGTCGCCACCATATCAAGCTCCTTTTGCGTTGCCTCCTTGCCCTTGGTTTCGATTTCCTTGAGAACGGCAACGATGTTTTTCTTGCCCTTTGTGACGATTTCGGCATCGAAACCGCCGGGTGCTACCGACAGAAAGCCTGCGTAGAACACCTGTGGCATATGTACCTTAAACCAGCCGAGCCGCAGAGCCGACATATCGTAGGCGGCGGCGTGGGCTTTCGGAAACATATATTTAATCTTGAAGCAGCTGTCGATGTACCATTCGGGAACATCGTGCTTTCGCATTTCTTCAACCATTTCGGGGGTGAGCTTCGCCTTTGCCTTGCCCTTGCGGACGATTTCCATAATGTTAAACGCAAGCGACGGCTCAAGTCCCTTGTGAATAAGGTAGGTCATAATGGAATCTCTCGTTCCGATAACCTCGGAAATGGTGCAGGTTCCGTTGTGGATAAGCTCTTGGGCGTTGCCGAGCCAAACGTCGGTTCCGTGGGATAGCCCGGACAGCTGAAGCAGGTCGGAGAAGTTTTTCGGCTTCGCCTCGACAATCATCTGTCGAACGAATTTCGTGCCGAATTCGGGAAGACCGAAGGTCGCAACCTCGCTGTCGATATCCTCGGGCTTGACGCCGATGGATTTTGTCGAAATAAACAGCTCCATAACGTCGGGGTCGTTCATCGGCAGGTCAAGCACGCTAAGCCCCGAGAATTTTTCCATCATCTTGTACTTGGTCGGCACATCGTGTCCGAGCAGGTCAAGCTTGAGAATGGTGT
>CAYVUF010000435.1:0-1139 GCA_964454605.1 uncultured Bacteroides sp. | reverse complement strand
CTGGAGACGGTGTGGGAGAGCAGGTGGCTGCCAGATTAAACTTGAGATTGAAAAATATCTCATATATAGGTACATTAGAGGAAATCTGATGCCTGTAATTTGTAACTTGAAAACTTCATACAAACGAATCAATAAACCAGATTTATTGAAGAGTCAAGTAAAATTGACATCGAAAGAAACTTGTAGATCGAAAGATAGACAAGACATCCAGAAAACAGAATGGAGTAGCACTACGCTAGGTGCAAAACATTCAACATGAACGAACCAAAAGAACGTTTATGAAAGGTTAAGCGAATAAGAGCGCAGGGTGGATGCCTTGGCACTAAGAGCCGAAGAAAGACGTGATAAGCTGCGATAAGCCACGGTTAGGAGCAAATATCCAATTGACCCGTGGATTTCTGAATGGGGAAACCCGGCAGAGCAAACCTCTGTCACTGCATGGTGAATACATAGCCATGCAGGGGGAACGAGGGGAACTGAAACATCTAAGTACCCTCAGGAAGAGAAAGAAACATCGATTTCCTTAGTAGCGGCGAGCGAAAGGGAAAGAGCCCAAACCATGGAACATGTTCCGTGGGGTTCGGACTGCATAACGAAAGCGACTGATAGCCAAACGGTTTTGGGAAAGCCGGCCGAAGAGAGTGAAAGCCTCGTAGGCGAAATTGGAAGTAATCGGGCAGTATCCAGAGTACAACGAGACACGAGAAACCTTGTTGGAATACGGGGGGACCACCCCCTAAGGCTAAATACTACTTAGTGACCGATAGCGCATAGTACTGTGAAGGAACGGTGAAAAGAACCCCGGGAGGGGAGTGAAAGAGAACCTGAAACCCTGTGTTTACAAGCTGTGGAAGTGCTTTATATGCACAACCGCGTACTTTTTGTAGAACGGTCCGGCGAGTCACGGACACTGGCAAGGTTAAGAACATAAAGTTCGGAGCCGAAGGGAAACCAAGTCTTAATAGGGCATAGAGTCAGTGTGTGTGTACCCGAAACCGGGTGATCTACCCATGGCCAGGATGAAGCTGCCGTAAAAGGCGGTGGAGGTCCGAACACACATCCGTTGAAAAGGGTGGTGATGAGCTGTGGGTAGGGGAGAAATTCCAATCGAACCCGGAGATAGCTGGTTCTCCTCGAAA
>CAYVUF010000434.1:0-1140 GCA_964454605.1 uncultured Bacteroides sp. | reverse complement strand
ATCTTATTCCAATACTAATTCATCAACAACTCTTACCAAATTGCCAATCTCTGGTTTGGAAAGCTGTGCATCAGCACCTAATGCCTCACCTTTTCTTGTCATCTCTTCATTGATAAGTGAAGAGAATATAACAACCGGAATATCCTTTGTGTCCTCATCTTCTTTAATTAACTTCGTTAATCTATGACCGTCCATAATCGGCATCTCAATATCTGTAATGACACATTTTACATGCTGGTCTAATGTACCTTCCTGTTTGCATTCCTGAATAACCTCATATGCCTGCTGACCATTTTCTGTATGAATCAGATTAGAATATCCAGCTTTATGTAAAGAATCAACAATCAATTTATTCAATAATGGAGAGTCTTCAGCTATTAAAATAGGCACATCATTTCTCTCACGCTCACCTAATGCTTCAATATCTGTCATTTTCAAACCTGTTTCTGGGTTGATATCTGTTATAATTTTCTCAAAATCCAGAATAACAATCAAGCGGTTGTCAAACTTAATAATACCTGTTGAAACACCTTCTTCTGTTGTAGAAACAGTTGAATCCGGTTTGATAATATCCTTCCAGGAAACTCTGTGAATACCAACAACAGAATCTACGTGGAATGCAATATTTAACTTGTTAAAGTTCGTAATAATAAACAAACCACCTGGTTCAGACACACCACGCTGCAAACAATTCTTCAAGTCAATTGCAGTAATCATAGTATCACGTGGCATAAATATTCCTTCAATACTAGGATGTGCATTCGGAATTGGTGTCACTTCCTGATAATTGATGATTTCTCTAATCTTTGCTACGTTAATACCATAAGCATTTCCGTCCAACATAAATTCGAGTACTTCCAACTCATTTGTTCCATTTTCAAGCAGAATTTTTGTATCCATGTAATCCACCTCACGTTGTATATTTAGAAAATATCTTAATCCAATCTAATATTCTATGTACCCCTAAGCATATTTTCTATGTTCAATTTAAACCTAATTTATTATATCATAAAACGAAATAAAAAAAAACACTATTTACAATTTTTTGCAAATAGTGTTTTGACATGCCTTCAAAACCAAATACCAAAAATCTTCATCCGTTCTTTTCTTACCCTTCCGCCTTTTATCTCTCGGGAAGAA
>CAYVUF010000433.1:0-1162 GCA_964454605.1 uncultured Bacteroides sp. | reverse complement strand
ACCGACCCCCGTTGAAACGTTGGCGGATGAGTTGTGGCTAGGGGTGAAATTCCAAACGAACCCGGAGATAGCTGGTTCTCCCCGAAATAGCTTTAGGGCTAGCGTCATCAAAAGACAGGCGAAGGTAGAGCACTGAATATGCGATGGCCTCATCCCGAGGTACTGAGCATAATCAAACTGCGAATGACGTCTGATCATGGATGGCAGTCAGTCTGCGGGTGATAAGGTCCGCGGACAAGAGGGAAACAGCCCAGACCATCAGCTAAGGTCCCAAAGTGCATGCCAAGTGGAAAAGGAAGTGGAGACGTGCAGACAGCTAGGAGGTTGGCTCAGAAGCAGCCATCCTTCAAAGAGTGCGTAACAGCTCACTAGTCGAATGACTCTGCGCCGATAATTTACCGGGGCTAAGCATGACACCGAAGCTATGGATGAGAATGGTAGGGGAGCGTTCCATGAGCGGCGAAGCGCATCCGGAAGGAAGCGGGGAGCGCATGGAAGAGAGAATGCCGGCGTGAGTAGCGAGATGCGGGTGAGAATCCCGCACACCGATGGCCCAAGGTCTCCAGAGGAAGGCTCGTCCGCTCTGGGAGAGTCGGGACCTAAGGAGAGGCCGAAAGGCGTATCCGATGGAAGACAGGCGGAGATTCCTGTACCCTCAGATGAGTGACGGAGTGACGGAGAAGGCAGCGTGAAGCCGGCGGACGGAAGAGCCGGCGCAAGCGGAGGAGCCGCAGGCCAGGGAAAACCGGCCTGCATAAGGCAGAGACGTGACGCGGACGGAAAGCTGCGGCAAGTACGGAAGGAAGGCGAGCCTTTTCCCGGGAAAAGCTTCTAGCGATAATCATCTGAGGCCCGTACCGAAAATGGACACACATGGGCAGGGAGAGAATCCCGAGGTGAGCGAGAGAACTGCAGCCAAGGAACTCTGCAAAATGACCCCGTAACTTAGGGAGAAGGGGTGCTCGACAGAGCCGAAGAGAAATGGCCCAAGCGACTGTTTACCAAAAACACAGCTCTCTGCGAAGGCGCAAGCCGAAGTATAGGGGGTGACGCCTGCCCGGTGCTGGAAGGTCAAGAGGAGTGGTCAGCGCAAGCGAAGCCATGATACGAAGCCCCAGTAAACGGCGGCCGTAACTATAACGGTCCTAAGGTAGCGAAATTC
>CAYVUF010000432.1:0-1170 GCA_964454605.1 uncultured Bacteroides sp. | reverse complement strand
CTGGATGATAATGTAAAAGTAGCACAGATTGCTAAAGTTCGTGAAAAAGTAAGTGATGGTAATCAGGAATTTGAGAATATTGATGATGCGATGGAAGAAATTCCAAAAAATGAAAAATATAATATTCTTGATGATGAAGAAGTATAAGGTAAAATAATGTAAACAAAAGAGGTGTCATATATTGACATCTCTTTTCGTAACCTGTCAGAACTAAGGATTAAAATAATGAAAAAACAAATTGAAGGACAATTGAATCTTTTTGATTATGTTTCAGATACTGAGATTATAAAAGAAGAGTCAATTAGTGAAGAAATTGTATCTATTTATAAGGAATGTTCAGATTGCTGGTGTGCAGATTGTAAACACAATGAAAAACTGGATGCAGTACCAAGAGATTTTGCTGGAAATAAAAAGCCTTGTCCTGCATGTTCCTTTTGTTTAAAGGAAAAACATGCAGAAATTTGTAAAATAGGCTCTTTTGATAATGGCTGTAAACTTCGTGCCATAGAAGAAGGAATCTATAAAGAAAACGAAATGGTTTGATTAAGATTCTATTTTTTCAAAATCTTCGATTCCATGTTTGCACCATGGGCAGATAAAATCAAGAGGAAGTTCTTCTCCTTCGTATACATAACCGCAGACAACACAACGCCAGCCTTTTTGTGAGGAAGAAGTTTTTTTCGGTTTTACATATTCCTGATAGTAAGAATAGGTAATGGATTTTTCGGAAGAAAGTACCTCAGCATCTGTTACTTCAGCAAGAAACATCATATGTGTTCCTAAATCAAGAGAGGATATGACTTTGCAATCCAGATAGGCAGTAGTGTGTTCTGTCAGATAAGGCAGTTCCTGTTTTGTCATGGCAAAAGGAATATCTACGAATTTATCCATATTTTTACCACTTTTAAATCCAAAATGTTGAAAAAGAGAAAATGGAGTTGTTTCAGAGAGAACAGAAATAGAAAAAACTCCTGATTTTTGGATTAGTTCACAGGTAAGATTTTGTTTGTTCACTGCAGCCATTATTTGTTTTGGATTGTCCGTTACTTGTGTAACGGTATTGATGATGCAGCCATTCATTTTTTTATCAGCTTTTGTAGAAGCAACGTAAAGACCATAGGGTAATTGAAAAAAAGCTTTTTGATTCATAGTGTTTCCTTTCTTTGTAAG
>CAYVUF010000431.1:0-1174 GCA_964454605.1 uncultured Bacteroides sp. | reverse complement strand
ATACAATAAAGTCCCAGAAATCCAACCATGTTGTACCCTCAGCAAACGGCTGGAAGTTAATAACACTAAAGCCGAGTGCAGTTGTTAGTGCTAACAGGAACACAACAATTCCACAAACAAGACTTCCCTTTGGACGAGACCAACCGGTAAGCTCTCTAATCATAGCCAAAATATTTTCACAAACGCCAAGCACAGTTGACATTGCAGCAAAAACCATAAACAAGAAGAACAATGAGCCCCAAATGCGTCCGCCAGGCATATTGTTAAACACAGTTGCCATAGTGTCAAACAAAAGGCTTGGACCAGAGTTTACCTCAAGATTATAGGTAAAACAAGCAGGGAAAATTATAACTCCTGCAAGAACCGCCACAAGTGTATCTAACGAAATAACATTTATAGCCTCACCCATAAGTGAACGCTCTTTACCAATATAGCTACCAAAAATAGCCATTCCACCCATTCCTGCAGACAAGGTAAAGAACGCCTGATTCATTGCTCCTACCACAACTGTGCCATTAATTTTTGAGAAATCAGGCTTTAAATAAAACGACATACCCTCTCCTGCTCCATCAAGCAACAAGCTGTTTATCGCTAAAATTATCATAAGAGCAAGAAGTGCACACATCATATATTTTGTTACTCTCTCAAGTCCACCTTGTAAATTAAACGAGAGAATAACAAAGGCTATCAAAACAGTAACCAAAAGAAAAATTACATTGACAGACGGACTTGCAATCATAGAAGAAAATCCAAGATCGCTATTACTTCCGGTTAAAAACTTGATAAAATAATAGATAATCCAACCGCATACCACACAGTAAAAAGCCATCAGTGCGAGATTACCTAACAGGCATACCCAGCCAAAGCCTCCCCATTTCTGTCCCGGCTTTTCAAGCTTTCGATACATATTTATCGGGCTTGTTTGAGCAGCTCTGCCTACGGCAAATTCCATAACCAACGCAGGAATACCCAACACAATAAGGCATATAATGTAAACCAGCATAAAACTGCCTCCGCCGTTCTGTCCGCACATCCACGGAAACTTCCAAACATTTCCGCATCCGATTGCACAACCAGCAGAGAGCATAATGAAACCTAATCGGCTTCCAAGTTGTTCTCTTTTCATATAAATAATTCCCCATCTCGATAATTTATAGTGTATTTAATAGTATAT
>CAYVUF010000430.1:0-1174 GCA_964454605.1 uncultured Bacteroides sp. | reverse complement strand
ATACATATTACCTCAAATATCTTTTTTTAATCTTTTCAAAAAGATAATCTTGCAAAACAGCTTGGATATGCCCTTTTATGTACGGAAAAGATATAAATAAAAGTGACAATGCAATAAAAAATGATATAAGCTTTTTCATTTTAATAATCCTTTCATAAAATATGTTTTATAGCATATTTTAACAAAAAAACATATTTATTCTATGATGAATTTATCAGAGAAATTCAAAATAGTGTGCAGTTCGCACATTCGGACAGTTTCTGTCAGATTTTTCTAATAACTAATTGAATAGGGCAGGAACTGGACTGAATCTAGTAGGAGTACAATGTACCGGGGAATACAGAAGTTAGAAAAAGCAGAAGTACAATGTGCTTAAGAGTACAGAAGACTAGAACAGCAGAATTGTATTATATTGGAAGACGCAGTGAATAAAATGAAAGCGTAATATGCTGGAGAAAAATGTTAGCAGTATGATATAAGTGGTATCCTGCCAATAAGGGAGGATATTTGATGCAAAGAAATGGTATCAGACAACGCAGAAGAGCAAAGGAAGTTTTTTGGAAAAGGTGGTTTCACTGGCAGGGTAAATATAAGGTACAGAAACAGTATAAAGACCGTTTATTCCGATTTTTGTTTGAACAGGATAAGGAAGCGTTGCTGCAGATTTACAATGCTTTAAATGGAACAGACTACACAGATGCTTCTGACTTGCAGATAGTTACAATTGAAAATGCGGTTTATATCGTGATGAAAAATGATTTGGCATTTGTATTGGCAGGAACTATGAATTTGTACGAGCACCAGAGCACTTACAACCCTAATATGCCCGTACGCTTTCTAATTTATCTAGCGGTAGACTATCAGAAAGTAGTGCAGGAGGCAGAAACAAGTCTGTATGGAGGCAAACAGATAATGCTTCCTACACCACAGTGTGTCGTTTTCTATAATGGAGAGAAGGATATGCCGGAGAAACAGACGTTGTGTTTGTCGGAAACATTTGAAAATAAGGAGCAGGAATGATGCTGGAAGAATTCGATGTGAAGAAATACGAACGAAGTCTGAGGGCAGAAGGTTACGAAGAAGGCATAGAATGTGGAATTAAGCAGGGAAGTGATAGTGAGAGAGCGAGAAATAGCACAATTTATGAGAAGTATTCTTATGAATTGTGCTATTC
>CAYVUF010000429.1:0-1179 GCA_964454605.1 uncultured Bacteroides sp. | reverse complement strand
GAAATATAGGTGATGATGTCTTTTTTTGAAATCCAATGCGAAATGCTATGGAAATAGGAAATTTGTCCGATATAAATAATAAGTCAATGATGCAATTAGAAACGGATTTCGAGTTTGGTCAAAGGAGGACATACAATGAGTAAAATTGATGGTTACAGTGTTTATCAGAGTTATTATGGAAATGCCAGAAAAACCCAGAAAGAAGAAACAAAGCAGGTTGGAAAACAGGATGCTGCCATAGCAAAGAGTTCTAAGGCAGATAAGATGGACAGAGAAAATAGGGTGCAGTTAAGTGATAAGGCAAAAAAACTACTGGAAGAGTTAAAGCAAAAATATGGCAATATGGATTTTATTGTTGCAGATTATGAAAGTGATGAAGAAGCGGCTGCTTATCTTGCCAGAGGAACCAAAGAATATAGTGTGCTGATTGAGCCGGAAACATTAGAAGCCATGGCGGCTGATGGAGAAACCAGAAATAAATATACCGATATTTTGAATGATGCAGTGGATAAACTGGCAGATATGAAGAAACAGTTGGGAGATAAAGAGGAAGAAGTTACCCATATCGGCGTGTCGATTGATGGAGAGGGCAAGGTAACTTACTTTGCAGATTTAGAGAAAGTAAGTGAACGTCAGAAAGAATTTGTTGAAAAAATGCGTGAAAATAAAAAAGCCCAGAAAGAGAAAGCGGAAAGTGAAAAGGTAGAAGATAAATATACGGAAGAAGATACAGCCGCCTACAAAGCATTTCACAAAACAAAAAAGACCAGAGTAGAAGCAGGAACCGTAGAAGAACTGCTTGAAAAGATTAAAGCAGTGGACTGGGAGCAAATCAAGGGAGAAGAAGTAGAGGAAAGCGGCAGCCGATTTGATTTCACAGTGTAATCGGTAAGAAGGTATGATACCCATAAGGAATCATGATAAGAGTTATGAAATATGGTATTGCGCAAAAAGAAAACAAGAATAAAATAGCAACGACATTTTGATTTTATTCAGTAAATATGATACAATGAAAAATATTATCAATTTTATGAAATGTTTTGCAAAAGAGGTATTGCTATGTATCATTACTGTCTGAAAATATATTTTATCGGAATTGAGAAAACGATGAAAGAGGTCATCCAATCCATTTCACCTATGGAACACTTTTCTCATGAATTTCTGGAAAGTGAGAGGACA
>CAYVUF010000428.1:0-1199 GCA_964454605.1 uncultured Bacteroides sp. | reverse complement strand
ACCCAGACTTTATCAGCAAAAGGTGCTTCCATTTACTATGGTCACAGACAGGAGAATCTCTCCATCGTTCCCGATTTAATTGTATATACCAGTGCCATCAAAGAAGACAATCCGGAAATGATTGCTGGCAAAGCACTTGGGATTCCATTTCTGTCCCGCGCACAACTGCTTGGACAAATGATGAAAAATTACAAGCTCCCAATTGCAGTCAGCGGTACCCATGGCAAAACAACAACAACCTCTATGCTGTCCCAGATTCTTCTGGAAGGAAATACTGACCCAACCTTGTCCATCGGGGGGATTTTCCAGCCAATCGGCGGCAATATACGTGTTGGCAAATCCGATTACTTTGTCACAGAGGCATGCGAATATACCAATAGCTTTTTGAGCTTTTTCCCGAAAATCAGCATTATCCTTAATATAGAAGAAGACCATCTGGACTTTTTTAAAGATATTGAAGACATTCGTAATTCTTTTCATCAATTTGCCAAACTTCTGCCCACTGACGGTACGCTGATTATCAATCATGATATTCCGCATATTGACGAAGTTATCCATGCCTTAGACTGTCAAATAATCACATATGGTTCGTCCGATTCTTCTGACTATTATCCGGCAGACATTACCTATGACGAGTCTGGGCATCCCTCTTTTACCCTGATGAAAAAGGATGGCACAAGTGCCGGCAGGTATGCCTTACAGGTTCCGGGTATCCACAATGTCTTTAATGCCATTGCAGCCATTGCTGCAGCCAAACTTCTGGATATGGAAGAAGCCGTCATTGCAAAAGCATTGTCCGATTTTCGCGGAACCGACCGACGATTTGAGTACAAAGGTCAGGTAAATGGCTTCACTATAATAGATGATTATGCACATCATCCCACAGAAATTACTGCAACTTTAAAAGCAGTCCAAAATTATCCGCACAAAACGACCTGGTGTGTGTTCCAGCCCCATACTTATACACGTACCAAGGCATTTTTATCCGAATTTGCCACAGCACTGGCATTAGCCGACAAAATCATTCTTGCTGACATTTATGCCGCACGTGAGAAGGATACGCTTGGCATCAGTTCACAGACACTGCAGGCAGAAATCCAGAAGACTGGAAAGGAATGTTATTACTTCCCTACTTTTTCTGAAATCGAAAACTTCATTCTGGAAAATTGCACAAAGGATGATTTGTTGATAACTATGGG
>CAYVUF010000427.1:0-1212 GCA_964454605.1 uncultured Bacteroides sp. | reverse complement strand
GGATTAAAGATACTTACCAAAAAGAAAAGTGATGAAATGGGTATTTCTTCACTTGGAGCATTCTTCTTAAGTTCGGCGATGCGAGTGGGACCTGGTAATATTTTAGGTGTTACTGGTGCGATTGCAGTTGGCGGTCCGGGCGCTGTGTTCTGGATGTGGGTTTCTGCCTTTTTCGGTATGGCAGTTGCTTATATGGAAGGTGTGCTGTCTCAGATTTTTAAAGAGAAAAAGGAGGAAGAGTTTGTCGGCGGTCTTCCGTTCTATGGAAGAAAGCTGCTTGGCAATAAGGTCTGGATTGGTGTCTTTTTATCTCTTCTCTACATCCTGTATGCATTGTGCTGTCTGCCGGCACAGGGCTTTAATGTAGTTTCTTCGATTGGAAGAATGGCAGAGATTGTAAGCGGTTCAACCATTGCAAGTGATTCCCTGTTTTATTATGCAGTTGGAGCAGTGACGATTGCAGTAACTGCACTGGTTGCATTTGGCGGTATCCGTAAGGTGTCTAAATGGACCGATCGTATGGTTCCGGTAATGGCAGTTCTTTATATTGTAACGGTTTTGGTGCTGATTGTATTAAATGTATCATCCATTCCGTACTTCTTCCGCGCTGTATTTGGCGGTGCATTCCGTCCGGAGGCAGTGTTTGGCGGTTTATTCGGAACGGTTCTGGCACAGGGTGTAAAGAGAGGTCTTATGTCAAATGAGGCTGGCCAGGGTACCATTACAATGTCAGCGGCAGCTGCAGACGCGAAGCATCCGTGTGAGCAGGGCGTACTGGCCTCTATCGGTGTTTTCCTGGATACCATGGTCATTTGTACCTTATCCGGCTTTGTTGTTGTCATGGCACATTGCTGGGATGGTCCGCAGGCAGAGGCCTGGGCAGCGATGGATAAGCTTCCGAAATTTACAGAATCGATTGCAGTTCTGACACCGGGAAGTGCAGCCAATGCTGTGATTACCTTTTTAGTAACGCTTTGCTTCTGTTTATTTGCATATACCTGTCTGCTTGGTATGATCAGCTTCTCTGAGATTGCAGCCAATCGTATCAGTCAGGGAAAAGGCTTTATTGCCTGTGTGCGTATCGTTGCGCTGCTGGTTGCTGGATTTGGTATTCTATGCAACATTGCCGGTTTAGAGCTGGGCAATCTGTGGGCTTTTTCCGATCTTGGAAATATCCTGATTGTTTATTTCAACGTTCCGATTGTTTATGTG
>CAYVUF010000426.1:0-1215 GCA_964454605.1 uncultured Bacteroides sp. | reverse complement strand
GATGTAGCAGCATCTTTCCAGAAAGCAGTGGTAGACGTACTGGTGGAACATTCCATGCAGGCAGTTCAGGAATATGGACTGAATAAGTTTGCAATCGCTGGTGGTGTGGCATCGAATTCTTCGTTGCGGGAAGCATTGGCACAAGAATGTCAGGCGAGAAATATTGAATTTTATCACCCATCACCAATATTTTGTACCGATAATGCCGCAATGATTGGTGTGGCAGGATATTATGAATACTGCAAAGGGGTACGTCATGGTTATGATTTGAATGCGGTACCGAATCTGCGGTTGGGAGAAAGACTTTAAGAGGAAAAAACGGAGGACAAGGTATGGTGAAGGATAATTACACATTGGCAGTGGTGCTTGCGGCAGGACAGGGCAGAAGAATGCAAAGCGATGTTCACAAGCAGTATCTTTTGCTGAAAGAGAAACCGGTTCTCTATTATGGGTTGAAAACTTTTCAGGATAGTTTTATCGATGAGATTATTCTGGTAGTTGGATCAGGTGAGATTGATTACTGTAAAAAGGAAATTGTAGAGAAATATCATTTTACCAAAGTGAAGAAAATTGTGGAAGGCGGAAAAGAACGCTATCATTCTGTTGCCAAGGGATTACAGGCAGCAGAAGGGGGAGAGTATGTTTTTATTCATGATGGTGCAAGGCCTTTTGTGACAAAGGAAATTTTACAGCGGGCTTATCAGGCGGTGATGGTGCATCATGCTTGTGTGGTTGGAATGCCGGTAAAAGATACTATTAAAATAGCAGATGAAAATCGGTTCGCCAAAGTTACACCAAACCGGGAAATGGTTTGGCAGATTCAAACGCCACAGGTATTTTCCTTGCCACTTGTCAAAGAAGCTTATGAGAAATTATTAGGCGAAGAAGAACGATTGAAACAGCAGGGAATCAGAATTACGGATGATGCCATGGTGGTAGAAACTTTACTGCAGCATCCGGTTAAGTTGGTAGAAGGCTCCTATGAGAATATCAAGATTACCACACCGGAAGATTTGAAAGTTGCGCTTTCTTTTTTACAATAAAGTACTTTTGGTGTCGCTTTCTATTACTTACAGGTAAAATTATGAAAAAAGTTGTTGACACAGATATGCTTTTTTGCTAGAATAGTTTTTGCGCTGAGCGAAATATGCACAAGCGAAATGTGGAGAGGTATCGAAGTGGTCATAACGAGGCGGTCTTGAAAACCGTTTGTCC
>CAYVUF010000425.1:0-1235 GCA_964454605.1 uncultured Bacteroides sp. | reverse complement strand
AGATACATAACTGCAATTCTGTCACTGACATAATTGACAGCTCCCAGTCCATGTCCTACAAACAGCAAAGTCAGGTCTAGTTCTTTCTGCAGACTCTTCAACAAATTCAGAATCTGCGCCTGTATCGAAACATCCAACGCGCTGACCGGTTCGTCACACACAATAAACTCCGGATTCAGGGAAAGTGCTTTGGCAATACCGATTCTCTGCCTTTGTCCGCCGGAAAACTCATGAGGATACCTACCTAATACACTTTTGGGCAGTCCTACCATATCTAAAATCTTTTCAATCTCTTTTTCAACAGTTGCTTTCGTTGCTATTTTATGAAACAACATTGGTTGCGCCAGAATCTCATAGATATGTTTTCTTGGATTCAAAGAAGAATATGGGTCTTGAAAAACCATCTGCAGATTCGTCCGAATCTGCTTCATTTCTTCTTTTTTCATCTGCGCCAGATTTCTTCCTTTATAATAAATAGTTCCTTCTGTGGGATTCTCCAGTCCTACTAACTGCCTGCCAATGGTTGACTTGCCACAGCCGGATTCGCCTACCAGACCAAGGGTTTCGCCTTTCCGTATGGAAAAACTGACCCCATCCACCGATTTCACATATCCGGTGGTATGGGTGATAATTCCGCCCTTAATCGGATAATACTTTTTCATATTTTCTACTTGAATCAAAGGAGTGTTGTCCATTTGCTTTCCCCGCCTTCTGCAATCTGTTAAAATAGGCTAAGCCTCCAGTGCCTGCTTCTTTACAATACATTTCGCTGTGTGCCCGGTTCCAAACACATAATCTTCCTGGGGCTTGTCACATTCCGGCTGATGGTATTTGCATCTGCCTGCGAAACGACATCCCGGTATATCATCATAACTCTCCGGCACCATGCCCGGTATCGAAAACAACTCTCTATCTGCACTGTCACGAATCGTCGGAACACTGTCTAGCAATGCCTTGGTATAAGGATGTCTGGGGTTCTGAAAAATTTCCTTAACAGGCGCTTCTTCCACCAACTGTCCTGCATACATTACCAGCACTCTGTCTGCCATATTGGCAACCACACCTATATCGTGCGTAATCAGAATCATCGACATACCGGTTTCCTGCTGCAATTCTTTTAACAGACTCATAATCTGTGCTTGTATCGTTACATCTAACGCAGTGGTCGGTTCATCTGCAATCAAAAGTTTCGGATTGCAGGAAAGTGCCATAGCAATCATCACACGCTGCCGCAT
>CAYVUF010000424.1:0-1248 GCA_964454605.1 uncultured Bacteroides sp. | reverse complement strand
CATTCGGCAAATTAGCAAAAAACAACTATGGCAATGGCAAGTGGAATATTCTCACCGTTTGGTATACTAATCAACTCAAATCGCTGAGTATTCGCCACTTCATTCCGCTCCTATTCTTGCTTTCGCTTATCGTACCTCTTTTGGCTGCTATAATTTGGCATCCATTTGCTTATTTAACGCTATTATCGTTATTAGCATACTCTTCTGTAGTGGCAATCGTAAGTGCAAAGTTAGCACGGGCAAAGAATCTAAGTTTTATTCAACTTGTTAAAACATTCTTTGTCCTTCACCTTTCATATGGCTGGGGCTCTTTAATTGGAATATTAAAGTTACCTTTCATTAAACAATAATCACTCTATCAATTATGAATTATACCGTTTACAAACATTGTTTAGTTTGGAACAAAGACACTAAAGACGAAAAGCAGCTACCCCCCCCTCGAAATAAGTAGCTTATTATCAGACAATTACAGTCACTGGATGTTGCGTAATTGCTACGATTGGGACTGCGGAGTTGAAACAAACTTTTGGGAAATAATCCAAGATAGACACCACGATATTTCGGAACTGCCAAGCAGAGTACGAAATCAAATTAGACGATGCCTCAGAAATTGTGATATCAAAAAAATATCAAATAAAGAATTGGTTGAACACAATGGCTATATGGTATATTCTGACGCATTCTCAAGATATCGAAACGTAACTCAAAGTATTTTAAATCGAGAGCAATGGGAACAAAACATTCTAAACAGCTCAGATAAAGAATATTGGGGCGTTTTTGTTAAAGAAGATAACAAATTAATTGCCTGGTCATTAAATACAATAGCTCAAAAATCGGTAAGTTACTCCACCCTTAAAGCAGTCCCTAGCGAAATGAATAAGCACTATCCTTTTTACGGATTATTATACGTCATGGGCGAATACTATCTTAACGAGAGAGGCTTTGAATATGTTAGCGATGGCTGGAGGTCTGTAACCGAACACTCAAATATTCAACCATTTCTTGAACAGAAATTTTTATTCCGTAAAGCATATTGCAAAATGGAATTGCACTATGCTTGGTGGTTGAAACTAATAATAAATATACTCTTTCCATTTAGACGATTTACTCTCATACCTTTATCAGTAAGGAATTTACTAAAGTTCGAAGAAATAAATCGAAATTTATGATACTCAAATACATTTTTGACCGAATAATGGCGCTGGTGGGGTTGGCGGTGTTGTGGCCTGTGCTGGCGGTGGTTGCGGT
>CAYVUF010000423.1:0-1250 GCA_964454605.1 uncultured Bacteroides sp. | reverse complement strand
TCCTTGGAAAGATGCTGCAAGCAAATACGCTGTTGGAAATGAAGTAACAGGTAAAGTTGCACGTATGACAGATTTTGGTGCATTCGTTGAGTTAGAGCCTGGCATTGATGCACTTCTTCATGTTTCTCAGATTTCAAAAGAACACATCGAGAAACCTGCAGATGTATTAGCTGTTGGGGAAGAAGTAACTGCAAAAGTAGTAGACTTCAATGAAGCAGATAAGAAAATCAGCTTAAGCATTAAGGCAATGTTTGCTCCGGAAGTAAAAGAAGAGGAAACAGAAGCAGAGGATGCAGATGTAGTATCTGTTGATATTGATGCAGTGATTGCAAGTGAGAGCGAAGAAGAGGCATAAGCAGCCAATAAAATGAGAGTGAGAACAGCATATGGTATATGATTATGAGTATTTCAAAAAAGCGGTTTATGATCTGACCAAGATTGATTTGAATGCTTATAAAGAGAAGCAGATGAAACGTCGTATTGACACGTTGATTGCAAAACATAAAATTGTTGGTTATGACAATTATGTTTCTGCACTCAAGGCAGATAACAATATGTTTGAGGAGTTTGTCAACTATCTCACAATCAATGTTTCTGAGTTTTATCGTAATACAGACCAGTGGGATATCCTTGATAAAGAGATCTTTCCAGAACTCATTCAGCGTTTTGGTAAGAATCTGAAAATATGGAGTGCAGCTTGTTCCACAGGAGATGAGCCATATTCCCTGGTAATGGCTTTGTCCAGACATCTGCCCTTGAATCAGATTAAGATTTATGCGACAGATTTGGATAAGCAGGTTATTGCAAAAGCAAAGACAGGTCTGTATTCTGAAAAGAGTATTGCAAATGTGCCGGCAGATTTGAAGAAACGTTTCTTTACCAAGATTGGACCTTCTTACCAGATTTCAGATGAAATCAAGGCAAGAGTGGATTTTAAGGAACACAATTTGCTGAAAGATGCTTATCAGTCGGATTGTCATTTGATTGTATGCCGTAATGTACTGATTTACTTTACAGAAGAAGCCAAGGATGAAGTATTCCGTAAATTCCAGAAGAGCATAAAAACTGGTGGATTTTTATTTATTGGCAGTACAGAACAGATTATCAATTATAAAGAAGTGGGATTTGAGCGAAGAAATTCATTCTTTTATGAAAAACCATAATACAATAAAAAAGTTTGGCGTAACAGCCAAACTTTTTTTGGTTCTTTGTCAAGTGTTGGGGTGGGATTCTTGTAATCCCGTTCCTTC
>CAYVUF010000422.1:0-1255 GCA_964454605.1 uncultured Bacteroides sp. | reverse complement strand
TCAGATTAAGAAGAATGGGACAGAAGAAAGCTCCTTTTTACAGAATCGTAGTAGCAGATTCTCGTTCCCCAAGAGATGGTAAATGTATCGATGAAATCGGAACATTCGATCCTAACACAGACCCAAGCACATATAAAGTTGACGAAGAAGCAGCTAAGAAATGGCTTGCAAATGGCGCACAGCCAACAGAAGTTGTTAACAAGATTTTCAAAAATGCAGGAATCATCAAATAAGAGCAGAAACTTGTTAAATACAGCTTTTGGAGGTGGATTATGAAGGAATTAGTTGAAGTAATTGCAAAAGCACTCGTTGATAATCCGGATGAAGTTGTTGTAACGCAGAAAGAAGAAGGTAAAAATGTAACCGTCGAGCTTCACGTTGCAGCTTCCGATATGGGTAAAGTAATCGGTAAACAGGGACGTATTGCAAAGGCAATCCGCTCAGTGGTGAAAGCGGCATCATCCAAAGACAATAAGAAAGTGGATGTAGAAATCATCTAATCAGTTGCAGCCTCATGGATTATCTGTGAGGCTGTTATTTTGGGCAAAAGGAGTAAGCATGATAGAAGAATTACAGGTTGGTGTAATTACACAGACACATGGGATTCGCGGAGAAGTGAAAGTGTTTCCAACAACAGATGACGTCAATCGTTTTAAAAAACTGAAAGAGGTTATTCTGGACAGTGGAAAAGAGAGGCTTAAACTGACGATTGAAGGAGTTAAATTTTTTAAACAATTTGTTATCTTAAAGTTTAAAGGTTATGATTCTATCAATGATATAGAAAAGTATAAAAATGCAAGACTGCTTGTCCCAAGAGAAAAGGCAGTCAGACTGAAAAAAAATGAATATTTTATTGCAGACTTGATTGGTATGAAGGTTGTAACAGAGGATGGTGCTGCATTTGGTATGTTAAAGGATGTGCTGGAAACCGGTGCTAATGATGTTTATGTCATTGCCATGGAAGATGGAAAAGAAGTTCTGCTTCCGGCAATCAAAGAATGTATCTTACAGGTAAATATGGAGGAAGCTGTTATGACCATACATCTGATGGATGGATTGTTATGATGAATTTTTATGTATTGACACTTTTCCCGGAAATGATTATGCAGGGTGTTGGCACCAGTATTTTGGGAAAAGCAATCGAGAGAGAATATATTTCCATCGAAGCAGTTAATATTCGTGATTATACGACAGAAAAACATGGCAAGGTGGATGACTATACGTATGGCGGCGGTGCAGGAATGTTAATGCAGGC
>CAYVUF010000421.1:0-1268 GCA_964454605.1 uncultured Bacteroides sp. | reverse complement strand
GCCCAAGATACCTACTCTTAATTTTTCTGCCATTTTTCATAGCTCCTCTCCATAATTTATACGAATGATATGCATCTAAGATTCATTTACGTACTTAACAACTAATTATACCACTTTTCTTTCTTCATTTCAACAAAACACCGTACACAGAATATAATAAATTATGAAAGGTGGTGTTTATGTATGGCACTATTCCGTGGAACGGCTACAGCACTCATCACGCCCTTCCGAAATGAGAAAATAGATTATGTAGCCATGGGAAAACTTGTAGAATGGCAATTAAAAAATGATGTCGATGCCCTTGTAGTTTGCGGCACCACAGGAGAAGCATCTACGCTTACAGGGAAAGAAAGAGTTCAGCTCACACATTTTGTTGTGGATTTAGTAAACGGCCGAGTACCAGTAATCGCTGGAACCGGCAGCAACAACACACGGTTCAGCTGCGAACTGTCTAAAGAAATGGAGGCAATCGGCGCAGACGGACTTTTGGTAGTAACGCCCTACTACAATAAATGCACCGAAGACGGATTGATATCTCACTACGAAACTATTGCGGATTCTGTAAATATTCCTATGGTTCTCTACTCTGTAAAAAGCCGCACAGGAGTCAATATTACTCCGAAAGTAGTAGAAAAATTGAAGGATCACCCTAATATCGTAGGGATTAAAGAAGCAAGTGGGGACATAAGCCAGGTGTGCGAGATGGCGAACTTGATAAGCGAAGATTTCAATATTTACAGCGGAAATGACGATATGGCTATACCGATCATGTCATTAGGCGGCATTGGCTGCATATCTACGGTATCGAATATTTTGCCGCAGCGATATTCTGCCATGCTCCACGCATATTTAGATGGCGATGTAAAAAAAGCCGGTCAGGAACAGGTTGCGCTGAAACCTCTCATCGATGCAATCTTTCTGGAGGTAAATCCTATCCCTGTCAAGGCAGCTCTTGCCATGATGGGAATGTGCAGCTTGGAATATCGTCTTCCGCTCTGTCCGCCGTCTAATAAGACGCAGTATCTGCTCTACGATCAGCTCCGAGAATTTCAGCTGGTCAGCAAGTAAGTCGCAGGCGAACTCCAAGTATCTCTGAGTTCTCCGAGTATTAATAAAGAATAAAAAACTACAAAAATGACAAAGAACGGCAGACTGTACATTCTGCCGTTCAAAAGTTGATCAACTATTTATATGTTTTGAAAGATTAAGCTTCTGCTACGACTTCCTTACCATCATAGTAGTTGCAGTTAGGGCAAACTCTGTGAGGG
>CAYVUF010000420.1:0-1283 GCA_964454605.1 uncultured Bacteroides sp. | reverse complement strand
TCAGCCACATCCACGATTTTGACACCCTCATATTGATATTCGGGATTTCTTGTGCATGCAATTACCATTTTGGGATAGGCATCTTTAATTCTGAGAAGTGGATCTACTTCTCTTTGAAAAGTTTCGGGTAATGTGATGTTATCTGAAACTTGAATATAAATCTTTTCGCTTCGCTTTAAAACTACAAAGTCAATTTCTTTTTTATATAGAACACCTACATAGACCTCATACTCACGCCTAAGCAGTTCCATTGCGACGATATTTTCGATTACTCTGCCGCTATCCATATTTTTAGTACCGAGTTTAGCATAACGAAATGCATGGTCGCTTAAATAATATTTGTCGTTAGATGCAAGATACTTTTTACCCTTAATGTCGTATCGACGGAATTTGTAAAACGCAAAAGCATTACATAAGTAATTCAGATAATTGCCGACAGTCTTGTGGTTAATTTTATCTTTGTTCGACGTAAGTGTATCTGCAATATAAATATCGTACATCTCGGCGGCATGCAGATTGTTTTCCTAAATTTACGAAGATAATATCCAGAATTTGAGTTAGCGCAATATTTCCATCCACTGTCACTGACATATTGCGCGATATTTTACAGCCTCTTTCCGCCATTTTCTTCTGTCATTCGCTTGACTTTATCTGCCTAAAGTGACACAATGTAAGAGCAACATTACAATTTCAACAGAATCTATTGAGAAAAGGGGAATTTTTCATGATGTACATGCACTATTGTAAGCGTTGCCAGCGTGTCCATATGTTGAATGGGCACAAACGTTCCTGTCCTAACTGTAATGAGAATATCACGGAGTTAAAAATCTCTTATATGGATTATGTATCCATGAACAGAGAAGAAAGGGAAGTCTTTGTTGAACGTTGTTCTGATGAAGAACAATTGGCTCTTCTGGGTACAACTTATCGAATGTACAAATACAGTAAGTGGTACAAAGAACTTCAGAAACAGATTCCACAAACTCCTATCATTACTTACTCATTACCGGGCGGAAACGAAATGGACAACGCAGTATCAGCTATCTGATAACGCCAAAAAGAGCACAGCAGGCTGAATTGGGGAAACACTGTTTCCCCAATTGAATTATTCTTTTCAATTCTGCCATTTATGCTTCATTTTTTTCAAAGCTGACTATATCTGTGGATAAAACTGCGGAAACTCAAGTTCAGCTATAAATTGTAACCAAAAACAGATAATGCTACAATTACAACAATACTAGATATAACTATAATAACTTTATTTTTCATAATAATTATCTCCT
>CAYVUF010000419.1:0-1337 GCA_964454605.1 uncultured Bacteroides sp. | reverse complement strand
AGGCTGAAATACATTTGAAAAGATAATTTTTTTGGTTATATCTTGCACTTTGACAATTTCATATTTTATATCAGAATTTTCTTGCAAAGTACAGAAATGTTTGTTATATTGATAAAAAGACAATCGCATCTGTTCAAAGATGCAGTTCTTTTATGTAACAAGGAATCTGGCTTAAAAGTTTGGCAGTCTGTCAGACAATATTTCAAGCAAGTATCCCAAAATAAAATTTTATAGGAAGGCATGGGATACAGGATTCAGTGTTTCTGTTTGTGTATTGCAGTTGAAGTAAGAAAGAGTTGTATGCCATGCCAGAAAGGATGGTATTACAAATGATGCAGAAAGAAACAGCACAGAAGCAAAGAAATTCAAAGCACAGGGATTCTTCCAGCAAGTTGATTTTTGATAATCCCATTTTGTGTACACAGTTTTTCCGGGATTATGTGGATATTCCTATGTTAAAGGATGTTCAACCAGAGGATATTGAGGATGTGACACAACGGTTTGTTCATATGTTTACGGAAGAGAGGGAGTCTGATTCTATCAAGAAGGTACATATCAAAGAAAACGAAACACCGTTTTTTATCATTTCTCTTATTGAACATAAATCCGATGTGGATTATAATGTGGTTATGCAGGTGTTTCGATATATGACCTTTATCTGGGAGGACTATGAGAAGGAAATGGAGCAGAAGCAGTCTGGAATCAGTAAAAGGAAAGGATTTAAGTACCCACCGATTCTGCCCATTGTGTTCTATGATGGAACGGATAATTGGACAGCAGCAACAAGGCTTCATGACAGAATCTTATTCAGTGATATCTTTGGAAAGTACATACCAGACTATCAATGCATTCTGGTGCAGCTGAAAGATTACAGTAATGAAGAGTTAATGAAGAAGCGTGATGAATTATCTGTTATCATGATGGTAGACCGCCTTAGGAATGCCGAAGATTTTGAAAAATTGCGGCAAGAAGTAGATGCTGACTATTTTACCGAAATTGCAGCAGAATCCCCGGAATATCTGTTAAAGCTGATGCAGGAAATTATGGAAGTGTTTCTGGAAAAACTGAATGTACCACTGGAAGAGGTGTCAGAATTTACAGAGCAGATTAAGGAGAGAAAGATGGGAGAGTTATTTGCACATTTTGAAGGATGGGATGTACAGGCAATTAGGAAAGAAGCGAGAGAAGAAGCGAGAGAAGAAGCGAGAGAAGAAGCGAGAAAAGAAGCGAGAAAAGAAGCGAGAAAAGAAGCGAGAGAAGAGGTAAGAAAAGAAATAGATAATAGGTAATTGCGAAACAAGTTCGCAATCTTGATTCCAAACAAGGAAGAAATCCTG
>CAYVUF010000418.1:0-1339 GCA_964454605.1 uncultured Bacteroides sp. | reverse complement strand
CCTTTGCCAAAAGTTCTGCCAATCCAGTTAACAGTTCCTTTCCAGAAAGCTGCCCTGTCTTTGCCTGTTCGGTCAGTGTTTCTTCCATTCCCATTTTCTGAAGCGTATCTGCCAGTCCTTCTCTATTTTTCACAGAATCTGTCCGTTCCGCATTTTCTCCTGCCAATTCCAGCAGTGTTTCCATCTGCTCCGCTTTTCCCGGTAATGGTATATCCTGTCCATCCCCATTCAGGGTTCCGGTATCTTGCAAAAAATTGCTGGTGTTCCCGGTCTGTTGTCCGGTGCCAGACTCTGTTATCATCACTTTATCCGGAGCATTTTCCGGCTGCCCGGATGATTGCACATCCCCTACCGCGCTTTGCCTATCTCCCTGAAGCTGATTTTCCTCTCCCGTAAACGTTTTGATAAGCTGTTCATAAAAAGAAACCGCCTGCATTTCCTTGCCTTCTGCAAGCAATTCCAGTCCTACCTGGGGAAGTTCCTGCATAATCTGGTCAATGCTCTGCAGCATCTGATGATTATAACTTTTATACTGTTCAAACTGTTCTATGTTCAATTCTGTAATTGGCAGACCCAGACGAATCATCTGAATGACAGAAGACATATTTGCCTGCGGAAAATCCGCCAGTTGTCTGCTAACCTGTGCAATGGACTCCTTATTGATTGACATTCCCTCCTGCATCATAGCAGAAACCATCTGGAGATTATCCTGGGTTTCTAACAGTCCGGCGGCAGAAAGTGCTTTCAGAATCGTTGCTTCATTTGCCATATTGGCATAAAGAGGGGTTAAAGAAATCACAGAACCATTATTGGTTTTAATTTCAAAATTCATATTCTGTCCCAGCGCAATATTCAAATCCCTTTCTAACCGCGCAATCAGAACCACATCCTTGTCCACTGCTATCTGAACGGTATTTCCCTCTTTGGAAACAACTTCTCCTTTTATCTGCTGACCCGGTGTAAAATTGCGTATTTCTGCCTGTATGCGGCTGCCATGCCCATCGGATGAGGTACTTACCGTTTTTCCTGTACTATTCACTTTGGGATTTCTGGATTGAAAGATATTTCCTAAATTCACTGTTTTTCCTCCGTCTGAGGTTTTTCTCAACAAAAATGGGTAATGAAGGACTTTCTATGAATTGGACAGGGACCATATTTCTGCAGGGCATCAATGTGCGCTTTGGCACCATATCCCTTATTGGATGCGAAACCATATTCCGGGAAAACACTATCATACTGTACCATTAGTCTATCCCTGGTAACCTTCGCCACAATGCTGGCTGCTCCAATCGAAATACTCTTGGCATCCCCTTTGATAATGGGTACCTGCTTCATAGGC
>CAYVUF010000417.1:0-1349 GCA_964454605.1 uncultured Bacteroides sp. | reverse complement strand
TAGAGCACTTGGCTACGGACCAAGGTGTCGGGAGTTCGAATCTTCTCATGCACGCTTGAAAAAGCCTTAAGGATTTTCCTTAAGGCTTTTCTTTTCATTACCTTATAAAGAAAAAGGGAGAGAGAAAGATGAAACTGGTTCAGTTAAATTTAAACGAAATGAAAAGTGAAGAAGAAATTCACAATTATTTAATGGAGCAGTTGGAGCTGCCAAAGTTTGATTCGAAAAATCTGGATACATTGCGTGAGATGCTGACCGGATGGATTTGTGATAATGTATGTATGGAGATCAGCCGCTGCGAGGATGTGAATTCTCCTGTTTATGAATTTTCCGCTCATTTACTTCAGATGTTTGAAGAAGTATCGCAGATGGTAGAGGAAAGGGAAGGAAAGCTGTATGTCGTATTTGCAGATATCCATCCCCTGGAAGTCCAGTCCTCAGGAGTGTAAAACAGAGAGGTTACTTTCCTGTGAATTGATACGATCTTCCAGGAAAACGATGGCAATTCAGGTGACGGCGGAAGGAAAGATTATATTTCGAGTGCCTTACTCGGTATCGGAGTCACAGGTGCATGCCTTTGCAAGACAGCACAGAGCCTGGATTGGGAAAAAATATCAGAGTGTGACAGAGCAGGCGGTATCCAGACCGAGTTACTGTGCGGAGGATATCCGCCATTATAAAGAAGTACTTCGCCCGGTGCTGCAGCACCGGGTTTCTTATTATGCAGAGCAGATGCATGTAACCTATGCGCGGATTTTTATCCGGGATCAAAAAACACGCTGGGGAAGCTGCAGCAGTGCCGGAAACCTGAATTTTAACTGGAGACTTGTTTTGCTGCCAGAAGAGCTAAGAGATTACATCATTGTTCATGAGCTGGCACATCGTCTGGAAATGAATCATTCTATTCGTTTTTGGAAGCAGGTGGAGAAAATTCTTCCGGACTATAAAGAAAGAAGACGAAGCTTAAAGGAATACCGCATCTAGAAATTTGGAGGAAACAGATGGCAGAAGAGGTCTGGATGCTGCAGACGAAAAAGGCAGATTTTCGCAGGATAGCAGATCGGTTTGGAATCGATCCGGTGACAGCACGGATTATACGAAATCGGGGAATGGAACGAGAGGAAGAGATAGATCGATATCTGAATGGAGATTTAGAGGATTTATATTCTCCGGATCTTTTGCTGGATATGCAAAAAGCAGTTTCGCTTTTACAGGAAAAGATAAGACAAAAGAACCGTATCCGTATTGTGGGAGATTACGATATCGATGGCGTATGCTCAACTTATATTTTATTGGATTATACGAAATCGGGGAATGGAACGAGAGGAAGAGATAGATCGATATCTGAA
>CAYVUF010000416.1:0-1359 GCA_964454605.1 uncultured Bacteroides sp. | reverse complement strand
GTGCAAAAGACTGTATCATGGGTACGATACTTACTCTTCTGGAACGGGATGCAGAGAACATCATCTCCGCACTCTCAATCTTTGGTATGGTACCCACCTCATCCCAATAGAAAACCACACGGTTGTCCAGTTTTCCTCCGTTCTCATCTGCCACCACAAGGATTTCCCTGTAGAGCTGCTGCAAAATCACAGTGCCGGAGGTCGCTAATTATGGACATGCAGGAGCAGAAATTCGGGATTGAAATCGAACTGACCGGCCTGACAAGGCAGAAGGCTGCAGAGGTTATTGCAAAATATTGGGGAAGCAGCAGCCACTATGATGGCGGTTATTATGAGGAATATAGTGTCTACGATAATCAGGGAAGAAAATGGAAGGTCATGTATGATTCCAGTATTGTGGCAAGGAAAAAAGACGGAACCCATGCCGGGGATGAGTACAAGGTAGAATTTGTATCCCCCATCTGTGAATGCCGCACCCCATAATGCGAAGACGCTCCGGAATATTACCAACATCATGTACAGCAAAGAGGATTTAATCTACAAGGCATTACAGGTGGATGTAAACCGTGAACATCGTTATTGCAGGAAAGTGGAAGAAGATTTTTTGCAGAGTCTGAACCGGAAAAAGCCAAAGACCTTGGCGGAGGTCAGCAACATCTGGTACAAGGGAAATGATGGCAGCCACAGGCATTATCACGACAGCAGATACCATTGTCTGAACCTGCACAGTGTGTTCCAAAAGGGAACCATTGAGTTCCGTCTGTTTAATTCCACTACCCATGCAGGGAAAGTGAAGACCTACATACATTTTGTCTTGCCATTTCCGGGCAGGCATTAAACCAGACCTGTGCAGCTACCAGAAAGACCACTAGCACCAATGAAAAGTATACCTTCCGCACATGGCTTTTACGTCTTGGCATGATAGGAGATGAGTTTAAGACAGCAAGAAAGTTTTTGCTTGAGAACCTTGAGGGTGGTATCGCATGGAAGGACCCGGCACAGGCAGAGAAACAAAAGGCGAAATATGATTTCACTATCCGCTTCCGAAAAGATTTCCTCCACCCTTTTCTTCAGATGTTCCAGCTGCATCCGGCTGATAACACAGTCCACGATTTCAGAATAGTTACCACGGCTTTTCCAATCCACCTCTTCAATAATACAGATGCCATATCCTCTCGTCCTGTACCCCGGCGGTTGCTGCATCTGCCTTTCCAGTACCCGAAGTCCGGGACTTATACAAAACAATTTTGACATTTCTACCTCCAAAAACAAAAATAAGGCGGCACCTATTTCATTTCTAAAATAAGTACCGCCTTGCGTTCCTACCCATATTCATTTTTACCTTTACTTACCACTCCC
>CAYVUF010000415.1:0-1364 GCA_964454605.1 uncultured Bacteroides sp. | reverse complement strand
TCACACCCACAATGATGGTTGCGCAAAGAATAATTTTATACGTTTCCTTCACACGCATAAGTTGATTTTCCAATGGCCTGAAAAAATAATGCCGTCATTTTTACCAGACAGGTTACCGTCATCAAAGAAAGATAAATGCGAAAGGTTTTTACTGCAAATTCCTGATAAAGCTCGTTTCCGGAGCCGAAAATTCCAACCACTGCCTGCGGCCATAATTGGAAGATTACCGTAGCAATCACACCCACAATGATGGTTGCGCAAAGAATAATTTTATACGTTTCCTTCACACGATCCATTCTTTTTGCCCCATAGTTATAACCAAGGATTGGCTGTCCGCCAAGTGCAATCCCTGTAACAATATTTAGTACAATGGTATAAACCTTTGTCTGAATGCTGAAGACGGAAATCGGAATATCCGCTCCATATTTTGACAATTCTCCATAGTGTGCCAGCATCATATTACTTACCAAGGAAACGGTAACAACGGAAATCTGCGTGACAAAAGTTGCGCCTCCAAGGCTGATTACATGACGAAGAACCGAAAGTTCCGGCAAAAAGCTGTGCTTTGTCAAGCGGAAACTTTTGGGCCGAAAGAAATAAACTGCACAAATTCCGAATGATGCCACCTGTCCAATCACAGTCGCCCATGCCGCTCCCGCAATGCCCCATTTTAAGCCGAAAATGAAAATAGGGTCTAAAATAATATTGGCAACAGCACCCGTCAGCATTGCAGTCATAGCAAAAGCAGGACTTCCATCTGCACGAATCATACTGTTCATAACATTTAATAATAAATAAAAAGGAAAAAAAGCAGCAATAATCCGAAAATAAGTAACTGCCAACTCCAATGTCTGCTTTGATGCACCAAAAAGACTCATCAGATACTCTGCTGTTACTTCGCAAAACAGCATCAGCACGATGCTAAGCACCAACGTTGCAGTAATCCCTGTTCCAACACATTTGTGCGCGTTTTCGGTGTCCTTTTTTCCAGCACAAATACTAAGGTAAGATGCCGCACCATCCCCTACACACCATGCAAACGCATTTGCAATACAGATAACCGGAAAAGAAACACCGGTGGCTGCATTTCCGAGATAGCCAAGTTCACTGTTTCCGATAAAAATCTGGTCTACGATATTGTACAAAGCACTAATCAGAAGTCCCATAACACATGGAACTGAAAATTTTAAAAGTAATCTTGAAATTTCCTTTTCTTCTGCCATTCTGTTTTCATTCGTCATTTCCATTGATATTTCTCCATTTCCAATTGATAAAAAAGCAAAAAAATACCATAATCCTTTTGCCATGTAAACTTATAGCAAAACTATTACGGTAGTTTGTAGAAACATTCATCCAATCATGAA
>CAYVUF010000414.1:0-1364 GCA_964454605.1 uncultured Bacteroides sp. | reverse complement strand
ACCTTGCACTGATATGCCAAAATCTCCACCCCCGACCTTGCCGCCTCTCTCAGCGTTTTTCCGAATTCGGGGTGCGTCTCATCATTTGGCATAAAAACTTTCATGCCTTCCATCTGCACGATAAATAAAGCGCAGGCAAAATATCCTTCTGCCCTCGCTTTCATCAAACCTTGCAAATGCTTAACTCCACGCTGCGTCGGTGCATCAGGAAATCTTACCACGCCTTCGTCCTCCAGCGTCACGCCCTTCACCTCAATGAAGCCCTTGCGACCGTTCTCATCTTCCACATAAAAGTCGAATCTGGAGTCGCCCCAAGTCTTTTCACGTCTGATTTCAGTCAGCTTGCCCATTCCCGGAAGCACAATCCTACCATCAGCAAGTGCCTCTTCAGCGACCTTGTTAGGTGCCTGTGAATCCATATTTATCATGAGCCGACTTCCGTCAGGAAGAACTTTTTCTACTCCTATGAGTGAGTATTCTAATTTTCGAGTTCCCATCCTTTCCGTAAAATCCTCCAGATAAAGCCTTGCTCCCTGCGGCAGCAATTCCTTGCACCGCCCTGTATTTTTTACATGAACACGAGTAATCACGCCCTGCCCATCAATCTCATCTTGTCCATCCATCAAAACTTCCGCAATAAAGCGGTTCGGACGCGAAACGAAGCGTCCCTTAGCAATTTTTTCGTATCTCATATAAAGATTGTACCAAACGTAATTATTAGTTATTGCAGCCGTATGACACAGAATCTGTCAAACGATTGAAAATAGAGAGTTACAGCGTTTTTCATTTTTGCCATCGGATTGGATTTGTGTCTTACGGGTTGCTTATTCTTTCTAACGTGCATGTGTTCCGACAGCCGTAAGTTAGTAATACATATATAGAATACCCCAAATAACCACTTTTGAAAGACTATTTTTTTAACCTAATCTATTATCCATATTCGCCCCAAAACGCCTGTCTGACGGTTTTTCATTCAGGGCTTGTGGAATTGTTCAAGGTCGTCAATCCTGTGATTAACGACCTTGATTTTTTCTTCGTCTACCTTCAATTTTGTTTCCACTGCATACAAGCGTTCAACCGCATTGTTGTGCAGATCGACCTTTTTGGTCAGCTGTTCCAGTTTGTAGGAAATCATGTTGATGGTTTCATCATGTTTTCGATCTGGTTCGGCAGCTGCCTTCTGCTGTTTATCGTCCAACTGCGACTGCTGATAATAGTTATTGATTAAACAGACAAGCTCTATATGGACGAGCACGGGTTCAGCTATGAAGCAATGACAGAACTGTCGGCAAAAGAAAAAGAGCTTACTTCGAAAATCACAGAAGCTCAAAATCGTATTGCCGAGGTCAATGTACTAAAGAAGC
>CAYVUF010000413.1:0-1376 GCA_964454605.1 uncultured Bacteroides sp. | reverse complement strand
GCTTATCTCTTTGCAGTGCGGGGGATGTGGTTCTTGTTCCTAATCCGGGGTATCCGATTTTTAATATTGGTCCGGCTCTTGCCGGAGCGGAAGTTGTGACATATGATTTGACCGAAGAAAACCATTATTTGCCGCAGCTTGATAAGATAGAGGAAAGGATACTTGCAAAGACCAAATGTATGATTGTTTCATATCCGTTAAATCCGGTCTGCAAGTGTGCCCCCCAGTCTTTCTATGAAGAACTGATAGGATGGGCGAAACAACACAATATTATCATTATCCATGACAATGCGTATTCTGATATTGTATACGATGGAAAAATAGGAAATTCCATTTTTAAGATTCCGGGGGCAAAGGAAGTTGCGGTAGAGTTTTATTCGTTGTCAAAATCTTATAATTATACAGGTGCCAGAGTCAGTTTCTTAGTAGGAAACAAGGAAATCATAGCCAATTTCCAGAAACTTCGTTCTCAGATTGATTATGGAACTTTTCTGCCTGTCCAGTATGGTGCAGTGGCAGCCTTAAATGGACCGGATGACTTTGTGTTAGAGCAGTGCAGAGAATACCAGAAACGAAGAGATGCTTTGTGCGGCGGCTTGCGGGAAATCGGTTGGCATATGGAAGATAGCGAAGGAACTATGTTTGCCTGGGCAAAATTGCCGGAAAGCTATGAAGATGATGTGGCATTTGTTATGGAACTTCTGGATAAATCTGGTGTACTTTGTACACCGGGAAGCAGTTTTGGCTCTCTGGGAAAAGGACATGTTCGCTTTGCATTGACACTTCCGGTTGAGGCAATAGAAGAAGCAGTTGCAGCAATCAAAATGTCGGGAATGATTAAACAATAAATGATTCAAAAAAGCAATTGGGATATGTGACAAAATACATATCCCTTTTTTGTATATTTTTCTCTGGGAGGATAGATTGACACAAAGAAGGTATTACCGTATACTATTCCTAAACCACAAAATATAGGGAAGTTATGTTAACTACATCTATATTTTGTATTATTAAAATAAGGGGAAGAGGAGTATGAGCAGTTTGTTAGAAGCGCCGAATACTGATAAGATGAACTTTGGAGAGGAATATAAACCATCCAGAAAAGTGAAGGTAATTAAAAAAGATGGAAGTCTGGAAGTGTTTAATGTTCAGAAGGTCATTGATGCGGTAGGAAAAAGTGCTTATCGTGCTCTGACAAAATTTACAGAAGAAGAGAAAAGGCATATCTGTCAGACCGTAGTCGAGAGAGTTGATGAATTGGAGGAAACAGAGATTCCGATTCAGATTATGCATAATATTGTGGAAAGTGCATTGGAAGAGGTAAAACCGATTGTGGCAAAAAGCTACCGGGATTATCGTAATTATAAGCAGGATTT
>CAYVUF010000412.1:0-1379 GCA_964454605.1 uncultured Bacteroides sp. | reverse complement strand
CATTGGTATCTTCCGGTGTTATCAGTTCATCATATATACTCAATGCTGCACTTTCCGGATTCATTTCCTGCACTTTTTCTCTAAATGCAACCATTCCTGCTTCTGAAATTTCTATATTAACCGCTCTATCCGTTTTATTCTTCAAGACTTCATTCATCTTTTTCAAATTTGCTGATTTATGCTCCTGCTGAAACAAATTACTGTTTCTATCATAAGTAAGTGTGTCCACTATCCTCATAAGTCCATCTCCTAATTATTTTGAAAAATAAATATTTTTATTGCTTTTTATGATTCTACTTTGCAAATTGTCCTGCCATTCCTAAATTTTTCTTAACCTTTATATCGGCCATTTTCTCTTATTTTTTATCCCGATTGCAGAATTGGAAATAAAAAAGCAGATACGTCTTCACACACCTACTTTGCTGATTCGATAATATCAGAACAATATCCTTTTTTTCTCTCGCATGATTTCCTGTTTTCCCTCTTGAAATTCAAAAGTCATATAATGTTCTTCATAGTCTATCTTATACAATATCGTTTCCAAGCACTCTTTTATCTCCCGATCCAGATACTTATCATCTTTTAACAGATAACGTACTGAATTGACTTTGTATCCCTCCGGTGCATAGGCAATAAATGTCCTTCTTTCCTTTTTCGTCCAGATTGCTTTCTAAATTTACTTATTATATCAGAAGGATAGCATATGGGCAATTTCCCATCACACAACAAAATGCCGGAAACGTTACGTTCCCGGCATACGCATTGACATCTTTTATTTATAATAGTCCTGATAATGAACCAGTTCATCCAATAATTTCGGAAGCTGTTCTGCAATATCTTCATCCTTAAACTGGCAGGTTCCAACTGCTTTGTGTCCGCCGCCGCCATATTTCAGCATAAGTCTTCCTACATTCACCTCAGAAGTCCTGTTCAGTACACTGTAACCAACTGCAACGGAACAACCCTGTCCTCCTTTGCCGCTTACAATCCACGCAGAAATGTTCTGCTCTGGATACATACTGTAAATCATAAAACGATTGCCGGAGTAGATAGGATTCACATTTCGCAAATCAGAAATAATAACATCTTTCTCCACTCTCGTATTTTCTAATACCATTTCTTTGAATTTCTCTGCCTGTTCAAAATAAACATCGATTCGTTCTTTCACATCCGGCAGTGCCAGAATTTCTTCCGTTGTCATAGTTCTGCACGCATCTATCAGATTTTCCATCAATTTGTAATTCGGAATGGTAAAGTTGCGCCATCTTCCCAATCCAGTTCGTGGGTCCATCAGAAATCCAACTAAAATCCAGCCTTGAGGGTTCTGAATTTCTTCAATAGTCAGATTACCAGAATCTACCTTATCTACCGCTTCCATC
>CAYVUF010000411.1:0-1401 GCA_964454605.1 uncultured Bacteroides sp. | reverse complement strand
GATAAGTTCTGCTTTAGACAGTCGGATGCAGGACATTAAGAACCGTATTGCTGCAGCAGAAAAATAAGTTTTTGTTTGACAGGAGGCAAGGATGTATCTTTTATTTTTTGTATTGTGGGTTATTTTTAATGGAAATTTCACCTTGGAAATTGCATTGTTCGGTGTTGTGGTAGCGGCAGTAATGTTTGCTTTTATCTGCAAATTTATGGATTACAGCATCGAGAAAGAAAAACGCTTGTTTCGCAACAGCATTCGTATCCTGCGTTATGTCTGTGTTCTGGTGATTGAGATTGTGAAGGCGAATTTTGCAGTAGTGCATCTGATTCTGACCCAGAAAGAAGAACCGGAACCGGTACTTGTGACTTTTCAGGGGAATCTGAAAACCCGGATGGGACAGGCAGCGCTTGCCAATGCCATTACCCTAACGCCGGGAACGATTACGGTTTTGCTAGAGAAGAATACATATACGGTGCATTGTCTGGATGAAACGTTGGCAGAGGGCATCAGTCAATCTGATTTTGGGAAACGGTTAGAGGAGATAGAAGCGCATTAAACTGGTTTGGATAAGACAGCTTGCATTGCGGATTGGCAGCCGATGAGAGAATAGGAAAACAGGGGAAGGAAACGAATATGGGAAAAGGAATACAAGGACTGGAGCAGGCATACAGCATCTTTTTTGCAGCGATTCTGGTGGTGCTTGCGGTGATGATGATTTTGTGTCTGATACGTGCCATCATTGGACCGAGAATTGCAGACAGGATTGTAGCAACGAACATGATGGGCACCATGGTTATGGTTATCATCGGGATTCTGGCTGTTATGCTGCAGGAAGGATATCTGGCGGACGTCTGTATTATTTATGCCATGATTAGCTTTCTGGCGGTTATCGTTCTGACGAAGGTTTATATGGGTGTTTATCAGGAGAAGAAAAGAGAGAAAGCAAAGGAGGAAACAGAAAATGGAAGTCATTGAATGGATTCGATTCCTTGTGGGAGCTTCTTTGATACTGTGCGGGTTAAGTATTTTTCTGATTGAAATGGTAGGTGTCTTCCGGTTTCAATATGTTTTGAACCGGATGCATGCAGCGGCCATGGGGGATACGCTTGGAATTGCCTGTTCCCTGCTTGGCTTAATCGTAATCAATGGTTTCAATTTTACCTCTTTTAAACTTTTTTGTGTCATTGTGTTTTTATGGTTTTCTTCGCCAACCTCCTCTCATCTGATTGCCCGGTTAGAGGTTGCAACGGATGAGGAGAAAGAGAAACATTACCGGATGGTTTATCTGGAGGAAACGGAGCAGGAAAAAAAATAGGTTTTGGAAGGAATGGGGGAAAGCAGAATGCAGGTGTTTACCAATATCTTATTGTTGTTTCTGATTGTTTGTGCTGTGGCAGTCAGTTT
>CAYVUF010000410.1:0-1422 GCA_964454605.1 uncultured Bacteroides sp. | reverse complement strand
ATAATAATTCTTATTACAACTTGGGATATGCTGATGGTTACGCTGAAAAACTGAATAACGTCACCGTGGAATATAATTATCATGAGCACACTGGAAGTAATAGTGAAGTTGGTGGATGTTACGATTATATTCCTTCTACTTGTGGTTGCCAGGCCGTAGAAATAGCTCATATATATAAGGCATGTAATAATCCTAATCACGGAGAAGGACATATGCACCGTAAATCAACTATGTATTGTTCCACCTGTGGTTGGACTTCTGAAGCATATGCAATTGAGCTAACCTCTTTGCAACAATCGATAGGCTATATTGCTTGTCCCAATACTGTTTATAATCGCAAAATTGGTTTGATTTGTGGTAAAACAGCAGGTGTTTCTATTGATTCGGCTACAATAATTTATCCATAATAGATAATAATTCTTATTACAACTTGGGATATGCTGATGGACTTGATAAAATCATAAGTGATAACATAACCTACATATATCATCAACACTTAGATAAAGATGGAAATAGATGTGATGAGAATGTTATTTATACAACTGAAAATCCTGGAGGTTGTTACATTGCTTCGGGACACACACATAATAAAACAGGTACCTGTGCATCTCATCAAGTTTATCATCCTGAAGTAAGCCATACCGAAACTGTACGATGTACATGGAGTGCTAGCGGAAAGGTTGAGAATGGCGGTATGTTGGGGACTTGCCCGAAGCATCCAAGCCAAAGTTATTGCAATGATGTTGGAGGTGGATATTATGTCGCTGGTTGTAATGGGACTAGTAGCGTAAAAATTGTAGATTCAGCAGCTTATAATGAAACAGTCTATGACTGTGGTTCACCGGTCAATACATGGAAAATAGGGTGCAGAAGAACCGCAAATGTGACAATTGATGCGGTATTATTTAATGATATTGATATCATAAAACATTTACTGGTGGACTTACAATAAAAAAATTAAGGGGTCATGCATCTTTTCAAATTTGCATGGCCCCTATTCTGCGTAAAAGGGTTATAACATTTCTCGAGAGACGATTATTTTTGCAAGAAAGATATAGTCGCAGATTCTATTGTATTTTCATTTTTACCACATCTATTATAAGTATGTGAATATGTAGTAGTTCCTGTAGGTAATGCGCCCCCGCTACCACCAACAGTCCAACCGTTTGTATATGTTTGAGTACCCAAGCCGCAGGATGCGTGAGTTTCAGTTACTCTTTGTCCATATGCAGGATTTAACGAACCATCCAAGTTAGAATCTTGTACAATACCACCAACTGTTTTCACAACGGTACATGAAGAATTACAATTAGAAGTATGTTTATGATATACATATTCAATATTAACAGAATCTAAGACTTTTGCCAAACCATCAGCATATCCCAAGTTGTAATAAGAATTATTATTTGAAAGTTATTTCAG
>CAYVUF010000409.1:0-1425 GCA_964454605.1 uncultured Bacteroides sp. | reverse complement strand
GTTCTTAGGTTATGCGGCAGAGGAAAACTTAGAAGCTATTGCGGTAGCAGTTGTAACAAAAGAGCCTCGACTGGTACTGAAATGGAGAGGCGAGGAAATTGTGAATATTTCCAGAGCGTTCTTAGATACCAACGGAGCACATCAGGAAACTTCCGTAGCAGTAGATATGCCGGAAGAAAGTGAGAATTATTTCAAGAAGATTGCAACACCGGAAGTAGCAGAGGCAGTGGAAAAAGGCGATGTGAAACAGGCATGGCTTACTTTGTTAAATGATTTGAATGTATGTTCCCAGAAGGGACTTGTGGAAATGTTTGATGCTTCCATCGGTGCAGGCAGTGTATATATGCCTTACGGTGGTAAATATCAGTTGACCGAAACACAAGCTATGGTAGCAAAACTCCCTGTGTTAAAAGGAAAGACAGATACTGTAACCATGATGAGTTATGGTTTTGACCCTTATTTGTCAAGCTGGAGTCCATATCATGGTGCTATTTATGCAGTAACAGAGTCTATGGCGAAGATTGTGGCAAACGGTGGTGATTATAAGACAATCCGTTTCACTTTCCAGGAATATTTCAGACGTATGAGCGAAGAAGCAAAACGTTGGAGTCAGCCTTTTGCGGCACTGTTAGGTGCTTATGATGCACAGATGGGTTATGGTCTGCCATCTATTGGCGGTAAGGATTCCATGTCCGGTACTTTCAACGATATTGATGTACCGCCAACATTGGTATCTTTTGCAGTAGATATCAGCAAGAAGCAGAATATTGTCAGTCCGGAACTGAAAAAAGCAGGGGATAAACTGGTTCGTTTCCATATTACAAAGGATGAATACGATTTGCCGGTTTACGAAGAAGTTATGAAGTTATACGATGGCATTCTTGCTTTGATGGCAGAGGGCGAAGTAGCAGCAGCTTATGCACTGGATGCAAAAGGTGTTGCAGCGGCTGTCAGCAAAATGGCATTTGGTAATAAATTAGGTGTTGTTATAGAGAAAGACCTTTCCAAAGAAGAACTTTTTGCAAATGGTCTGGGTGATATTGTAGTAGAAATGTCTGAGGCAGCAGCAGAAAGACTGACTCAGAGTTCTCTGAACTATACGGTTATCGGCAAGGTAACAGAGGAAGCTGTTTTTGCTTATGGTGATATGCAGATTACCATGGAAGAAGCATTACAGGCATGGACTTCCAAGCTGGATAAAGTGTTCCCTTATACAGCAGGTAAGGATAAGAGCGTTGTAGAGTCTTCGGTATATCAGGCAAAAGAAGTTTATGTATGCAAAAATAAGATAGCCAAACCTACAGTATTTATTCCTGTATTCCCAGGTACAAACTGTGAGTATGACAGTACCAAGGCATTTGAAAGAGCCGGAGCTGAGGTAATTACCAAGGTATTTAAGAATCTGACAGCTGAGGACATCAGAGA
>CAYVUF010000408.1:0-1437 GCA_964454605.1 uncultured Bacteroides sp. | reverse complement strand
CGCCAATAGTAACCTGAGAAGTTTTGGTATCGGAACCCTCAGACATTTTACGGTACATTTCATCAGGCGGAACAGAAACGCCTAAATCATCCAGATATTGTTTTCCATCTAACTCAAAATGAAAACATACGTATTTAATATTTCTTCTTTCAAACCATTCCTTTGATAAGTCGGCTGTGGAACAACAGCTTAAATAATATTCTGACATACTTTTTCCCTTCTTTCCTTCTATGCAAAAGTGTATCACTTTCGTTTTTCAGATGCAACAATCTTTTCAGATACAGCCACATTATAGATTTACAATGGGAAAAGCAAATAGTATAATGAAGCAAGTGAAATGATAATGGAAAAATGTGAGAAAAAGGGAAAAGAGATATCAATACGAAGAAGGAAAGAGAAGGAAAAAAGTATGAAATATCAAAATCCTATTATCAGAGGTATGTACCCTGACCCAAGTGTCTGTCGTGCTGGTGACAAATATTATATGGTGTGCAGTACATTTCAGTATTTTCCCGGCGTACCGCTTTTTGAAAGCGAGGATATGGTAAACTGGAAACAGATTGGACATTGTATTACGAGAAAGAGTCAGCTGGATTTAAAGGGTGCACAGACAACAACGGGGGTATATGCACCTACGATTCGTTATCATAAAGGCAGGTTTTATATGGTAACGACGAATGTCAGTCTGAATAAGAATTTCTATCTTTATACAGACGATATTTATGGGGAATGGTCTGAGCCTGTTTTTGTGGAACAGGGGGGGATTGACCCATCTCTTTATTTTGAGGATGACCGTTGCTTTTTTATCAGCAATGGAGAAGATGAAGCTGGTGTAAGCTGCATTCGTATGTGTGAGATAGAGGTGGCAACCGGCAGAAAGCTGAGTGAAACGAAACCCCTTTGGTATGGAACCGGAGGACGATACATAGAAGCACCGCATTTGTATAAATTCGGAAACTATTATTATATTCTGGATGCAGAAGGCGGCACAGAATATGGACATATGGTGAATTATGCGCGTAGTGAAAGTATGTGGGGACCTTTTGAACCATGTCCGGCGAATCCAGTGCTGACAAATCGCAATCTGGGTGGCTATCAACTGCAGGGAGCAGGACATGGGGATGTGATAGAAGACAAAAATGGCAATTGGTGGTTTGTACATCTTGCCTTCCGTCAGATAGACAGATGGCAGCCTTTTCATCATCTGGGCAGAGAAGTGAGTCTGGTTCCGGTTTCCTGGAAAGAGGACTGGTTTTTTCTGGGGGACAATGGAACTGCAGCGCTGGCTTATGAACTGCCTGGGATTCCGGGAGAACAGAAGTCCTTCTCCTTCCAGAAAACCTTTGCCAATCTGGAACGGAAGACAGACTGGTGTTTCTTTCGTGAGGAGCAGAAAGAAAAATATGAATTTACCAAGGACTCTCTGACGATAAAGGC
>CAYVUF010000407.1:0-1449 GCA_964454605.1 uncultured Bacteroides sp. | reverse complement strand
AGACTATATATGCACGTGCTGCTTCATTGTATTTTTTATCATAGTTTTCAGACAGACAAATTGGAAAGGGAGTATTGGAATCTGGCAACGGATATTGCAGTGGAAAATACAATTCTGGAAATGAATCTGCATCTGACAGCGATGCCTACGGATGGCGTATTAGGCAGTCGTCTGGCGGTTTTGAAAAAGCAGGCAGGCGGCTTGACAGCAGAAAAAATATACCGTCATTTTCGGATAGAACCACCCTCGGAGAAGGCAGTCACAGAGTGGCGCGCTTTGTGTCATTATGATGAGCATTTGTATTGGGACAAAACGGAAGAATGGAATCTGTCACAGGAAGCATGGCGGAAGGTCAGTGAACGGGTGAAGGCAGATTTAAAAAGTTTTTCTGCAGATAAAAACGATGCACAGAGTCTGGAAGAAAATTTGAAGGAAGCCACCAGAGAAAGATATGATTACAAGGATTTCCTGAGACGTTTTATGGTGATGGGAGAAACCATGCAGGTCAATGAAGAGGAGTTTGATTATATCTATTACACGTATGGATTGTCACATTATGGTGATATGCCGCTTGTAGAGCCATTAGAATATAAGGATGCGAATAAAATCAAAGATTTTGTGATTGTGATAGATACGTCTGCTTCCTGTCGGGGCAGTGTAGTGCAGGCTTTTTTACGAAAAACATATCAGATTATGCAAAGCAGGGAAAGTTTTTTTCAGAAGATAAATGTTCATATCATTCAATGTGATAATGAAGTGCAGAGTGATACCAAAATTACCTGTAAGGAAGATTTTGATGCTTTTATGGCAAATGGAAAGCTGCGTGGTTTTGGTTCTACGGATTTTCGTCCGGCGTTTGAATATGTAGACAGTCTGCAGCAGAAGGGTGAGTTTGATGATTTGAAGGGACTGCTGTATTTTACAGATGGTTATGGGATTTATCCGGAACAGATGCCGGCATACGATACAGCCTTTCTTTTTCTGGGAGAGGATGAGCAGGCACCGAAGGTCCCATCTTGGGCAATCAAACTGGTGCTGGATACCGAACAACTGGAAGAAGATAAAGAAGATACAGAAGAGGTAGAAATCTAAGGAATGCCCACTGGCAGAAGAATACAGGGAAACGGACAGCCATGTGGGAAAGAAGATGGAGAATGCAGGAATGAATATCAAACAGGCAAAAGAATATATCAAAGATTCGGTAAAATTATACTTAAAAAAAGACGAAGACGGAGAATATCGTATTCCGGTTGTCAGACAACGTCCGATTTTTCTATCGGGAGCACCGGGAATTGGGAAAACAGCAGTGATGGAACAGATTGCCCAGGAACTTGGAATTGCCCTTGTTTCCTATTCTATGACCCATCATACCAGACAGTCGGCACTTGGCTTGCCCTTTATCAGTCATAAGGAATATGAGGGAATGCCATATGATGTGTCGGAGTATAC
>CAYVUF010000406.1:0-1449 GCA_964454605.1 uncultured Bacteroides sp. | reverse complement strand
TATGAAAGCCTGTCCTTATTGCAAGGGGCGTCGCCGAAAAAAATATCGTCATTTTTAAAATAGAGACCAGAGATTTGCTCTGGTCTCTCTCACAAAATAAAGCTCATTTTACCCTCATTTTAAGCAAAAATATTTTTTACTTTTCATGGAAATAAAGTTCATTTTTTACGGCTTTTTCTCAAAAAATTTTTTTACTTTTGTTTTTTTTACTGGATTTATTAAATATCCTTTCTAGCGTTCTGTATAAGTGAACGATTATTTTTTAAGGTTGCTTCAGTAGCCTTTGAGTAAATATTGGTTGCTGCAATTGTACTATGTCCGAGTTCTTTTTGAAGTGCCAATAAATCAAAATTGGATGCTGCATAATAGGTCATTGCAAATGATGATCTAAGTTTATGCGGTGATATTAAATCAGATTTTTGCGGTAAATTTGCTTTGGCATACTTTTTAATCATTTCTTCTATAGCTCTAACGGATAATCGCTCTCCAGTTTTTGTAATGAATAAAGGTTCTTCAGGAACATAAGAAGAATAACGATATCTTTCGTCTAAGTATTCTATAATATAGGTCTTTACCTCGTCCGAGAAATACAATTCTTGTATTTTTTCTCCTTTTCTTAGGACAATTATCGAACATGTATCCAAATTAACATCCTTAATGTCTAAATTATTTAGTTCTGACACTCGTATTCCGGTATCAAGCAATAATAGAACCAATGCTGTATCTCTTTTTTTTAGTGCTTCATGATATTGTAATTGTTTATCAGTCAATCCTTTTCCATATTTGATTCCTTCGATTAATTTGTTTTGCTCATCAATAGTTAAATATATAACGGTATTATTCTTTTCTAGTTTTACTTTTATTGAACCGAGCACCGGATTAAAATTTCTAAGCGGTGAATTGGTACCAGCTGACATAAATGCAAAAAAAGAGGATAAGGATGCACGTTTTCTAGCAACTGTTTTTTTACATGATGATTCCAATAATTTTGATAAGAACCGATTTATATCAGAGGTGCTTACTTGGTATAGATCATTTATCTGTATTTCGGTTTTATTTTTCATTTCTGCAAAGTATGGATGATAACTGATTAGATAATCAAAAAATGCTTTTAAATCATCCGCATAAGCACAACGAGTTCTTACCGTATGTTCCGCACCAGTTTCCAGCAAAAATGGAGTGCAAAATTCTGGTAGTTCATCAGTCATCCGAATTAGTTTTTCTGAGTAATTTTTATGAGATGTTGATGTTGCCATAAGTTGATTCCTTTCTTTACTATGCGTAAAACTGCAATTTAACGCATAGGTAAATCTAAAACAAACAGCCTCCTGTTCTGAAAAAATTAGGATAACTGTACATTTGTGAATAGTTCAGAATTTAATTAGTAAATGCTTGACGTGTTAATAACTGCATTGTAAACATATGAATTTTTGCTTATGTTTATATATT
>CAYVUF010000405.1:0-1500 GCA_964454605.1 uncultured Bacteroides sp. | reverse complement strand
TCAGTATAATTGTGCTATTGCGCATTCCGTTTATTACGGACTGGTGCTGCTTCCAGGCTTTGAGGAGAAGAATCTGCATGGCAATGTGGTGGCCTATGGCGTTTTGGTACAGCTTGCAGTAGATGGAGAGCTGGAAGAGGCAAAGGAAGTCAAACAATTTTTACAGTCTCTGGAGATTAAAACAACACTGGCAGAGATGGGAGCTGTTCTGGATCGGGAGGCCCTGTCAGCAGTGCTTAAGGAGACCGTGACGGGTCCGGATATGGATCACATTCCATACCCGGTAACAGAAGATATGGTATATCAGGCAATGGAACTGGTAGAATGTTTATAAGAAAAGAGAAGATCATGGAAAAAACATATGTAAATACAAAAAATCTTTTGAAATTTATTTTAGGATCCGGATTCGGTATTTTGATGTTTCTGGTTCCGATTCCGCAGGGGGATTCCTTTACCACACTGTTAGACTATTTAAAAACATTTTTAAAGAATTTATTCGGCGGCAGTCTGTCTTATATTTTGGCAGTGATTTTAATTATTTCCGCTGTATTAACCCTGTATGATTTTATCTGTAAGCCGGACTGGATTCGGAACAATCACTATTTAAAACGGGCCTTCTGTGCGACTCCGTTTTATCTTGTATCCAAGCTTTTGGGTACGGTTATCTGCTGTATGGTAGTATTCGGATTTGGACCGGAATTTATTACGTCTGCGGACACTGGTGCAAGTATGGTCGGCCTTTGCTGTACACTGCTTTGCATTGTTGTAGGCTTTAGCTTTATTTTACCGTTTTTAACAGACTGCGGAATTATGGAATTTTTAGGCGTGATTGCCCGTCCGGTTGTACGTCCCTTATTTGGCGTGCCGGGCCGTGCTTCTGTCGATCTGATTGCGTCCTGGTTTGGTGCTTCCAATGCAGCCGTTATTTTAACCAGAGAGCAGTATATGAAGGGCTTTTATACCAAGCGTGAGGCTGGTTATATTATGACGAACTTCTCCCTGGTATCAATTCCATTCTGCCTGATGGTAGCAGATACCGTAGGCATTGCACACCTGTTTCCGGCATTCTATTTATGCATCTGTATCGTCGGAATCTTACTGGCGGTAATTATCCGCCGTCTGCCTCCGATTGCAACGATACCGGATACTTACCAGGAAAAAACAGGAAAGCAGATTCAGGAGGATGTTCCGGAGAATGTAAAGCTGCTTCCGTATGCACTGGAGTTAAGCTGTAAGAGAGCAAGTGAACTGACTGTAGGAGGTATTATTTCCGGCGGTATGGAAGTTGTTATGGGAATGTTTTTTGATTTGATTCCAATCGTAGTTGCATGGGGAACCGTAGCTCTAGTAATTGCGACCTATACACCAGTCTTTAGCTGGCTTTCCTACCCGATGGGAGTGTACTTAAGTGCACTGGGAGTGGAAGAGGCCTTTGCAGTGGCTCCGGCTACGCTGGTAGGCTTTACCGATATGTTTATTCCGGCTCTTTTAATTGGCGGT
>CAYVUF010000404.1:0-1505 GCA_964454605.1 uncultured Bacteroides sp. | reverse complement strand
CAGATTACCCTGGAAGATGCACAGAAGATTTCCAAAAGAGCGAACCTTGGTGATATTCTTCATGTAGAAATCAAATCCAAGGAATTTGGACGTATTGCAACACAGAATGCCAAGAATGTTATTTTACAGAAAATACGTGAGGAAGAAAGAAGTGTTATTTACAATCAGTATTTTGAAAAAGAGAAAGATGTAGTGACTGGTATTGTACAGCGTTATGTTGGCCGCAATATTTCCATTAATCTTGGAAAGACAGATGCGATTCTGAACGAAAGCGAGCAGGTGAAGGGAGAAACCTTCCAGCCAACAGAAAGAATTAAGGTATATATTCTGGAAGTTAAGAATACACCAAAAGGACCAAGAATTTTAGTAAGTCGTACCCATCCGGAACTGGTAAAAAGATTATTTGAAACTGAAGTAACCGAAATTAAGGATGGAACCGTAGAAATTATGAGTATTGCCAGAGAAGCAGGAAGCAGAACGAAAATGGCAGTACGTTCCAACAATCCGAATGTAGATGCAGTTGGTGCTTGTGTTGGTTTAAATGGTGCGAGAGTAAATTCTATCGTAGATGAGCTTCGCGGCGAAAAGATTGATATTATTAACTGGGATGATAATCCAGGTAATTTGATTCAGAATGCGTTATCTCCGGCAAAAATCGTTGCAGTATTTGCAGACCCGGATGAAAAGACAGCAAAAGTCGTAGTTCCGGATTATCAGTTATCTCTTGCTATCGGTAAAGAAGGACAGAACGCAAGACTGGCAGCAAGACTGACCGGTTATAAGATTGATATTAAGAGCGAAACACAGGCGAAGGATGCACCGGGCTTCCGTTATGAAGACTATGTATATGATGAAGAGGAAGACTACGAAGAAGAGTATGCGGAAGAAATGACAGCAGAAACTTCAGAAGCAGAAACCTTAGAAACAGAAACAACAGAGGAAACCTATACAGAAAGTGATGCATATACAGAAAGTGATGCATATACAGAAGAGGAAGCAGCAGAAGTGGAAGAATAGAAAGGATTAAGATTTCTATGGCAAAGAAAATCCCCTTAAGACAGTGTGTGGGTTGTGGAGAAATGAAAAGCAAAAAGGAAATGATGCGGGTATTAAAAACCGCAGAAGGTCCTATTGTATTAGATATAACCGGAAAGAAGAATGGAAGAGGAGCATATCTTTGTATGAAAAAAGAGTGTCTTGTGAAAGCACGAAAGAACAAAGGTCTGGAACGCTCCTTCAAAATGAGTATTCCGGATGAGATATATGAGAGTCTGGAAAAGGAGTTTGAAACAGATGTGCAAGGATAAGAAACAGGGACGAGATAAGGTGTTATCCATGCTGGGTCTGGCAGCCCGTTCCAGAAATGTTGTCAGTGGAGGATTTGCAACAGAGAACGCAGTAAAGTCGGGTAAGGCATATCTGGTGATTATTGCAGAGGATGCTTCGGATAACACTAAGAAAAAGTTTCGAAATATGTGTGAATTTTATGAGGTACCGTATTATGA
>CAYVUF010000403.1:0-1508 GCA_964454605.1 uncultured Bacteroides sp. | reverse complement strand
ATCCTCGTGATGGAGTTAAAATCCTTGGAAACGGAGAATTTACTAAGAAACTCGATGTTAAAGTAAATGCTTTCAGTGCATCTGCTAAAGAAAAAATCGAGGCACTTGGTGGAACTGCAGAGGTGATGTAATGCTTACAACCTTAAAGAATGCATTCAAAATCAAAGAGTTAAGAAAGAAAATCTTTTTTACATTTGCGATGTTAGTTGTGATTCGTCTTGGATCACAGCTACCGGTTCCCGGTGTTGACAGAAACTTTTTTGCGACATGGTTTGCAGCACAGACCGGTGATGCATTTAATTTTTTTGATGCTTTTACAGGTGGTTCATTTATCAATATGTCCATTTTTGCATTGAACATTTCTCCGTACATTACATCTTCCATTATTATGCAGTTGCTTACAATTGCAATTCCAAAACTGGAAGAAATGCAGCGGGATGGAGAAGATGGCAGAAAAAAAATTGCATCGATTACTCGTTATGTAACGGTTGGACTTGCTTTAATATCTTCGACAGCTATGGCGATTGGATTTGGTCGTCAGGGATTGCTTGAAACATACAACGTAATTAACGTTATTACTGTAATTGCAGCATTGACTGCTGGTAGTGCATTCCTTATGTGGGTGGGCGAAAGAATTACAGAAAACGGAGTTGGAAATGGTATTTCCATCGTATTGGTTATCAATATCATTTCCCGTATGCCGCAGGACATTGCAAACCTGTTTGAGCAGTTTGTATTTGGCAAAGCAATTGCAAAGGCTGTTGTAGCTGCTTTGATTATTCTTGCAATTATTATTGGAATGGTTATCCTTGTTATTATCTTAAACGACGGTGTCCGTAAGATACCGGTACAGTATGCTAAGAAAGTACAGGGAAGAAAAATGGTTGGCGGTCAATCAACAAACATTCCGTTAAAGGTTAATACCGCAGGAGTTATTCCTGTTATCTTTGCATCTTCTATTATGCAGATGCCAATTATTATCTGTTCGCTGCTTTCGGTTAATCCAACCGGAGCGTGGGGAGAAATTTTGAAAGGCTTAAATTCAAGCTACTGGTGTAATCCAGAACATCCGATATATTCGATTGGATTGGTTGTATATATTGTTTTAGTAATCTTTTTTGCTTACTTCTATACATCCATTACATTCAATCCGCTTGAAATTGCAGATAATATGAAGAGACAGGGTGGCTTTATTCCAGGTATCAGACCAGGAAAACCTACAAGTGATTATTTAACAAAGCTTTTGAATTATATCATTTTTATTGGTGCAGTTGGACTTACAATTGTATGTGTTATACCTTATTTCTTTAATGGTATCTTTGGTGCAAGCGTATCCTTCAGCGGAACGAGTCTGATTATTATTGTCAGCGTTGTTCTGGAAACCATAAAACAGATTGAATCACAGATGTTAGTTCGTAATTACAAAGGTTTTTTAAATGACTAATGAATAAATATGGGTACGGGGTTCTTGCCCCGCGCCCTGTCTTAGTTAGAAGGGCGGATTAACG
>CAYVUF010000402.1:0-1513 GCA_964454605.1 uncultured Bacteroides sp. | reverse complement strand
TCTGCAATTTCCTGTATGATAAAGTCTTTCACTGCCGGATGTACAATTTCATTGACTTTCACGAGAACCGATTTCTCTGCAAAAATCTTCTCTGCCATCTTTGCCTTTGCAATCCTGCCATCTTCCTGCAAAATCTCTTTTCCCAGCAAAGCCACTAATTTATCATAACATTTCTGTCCCGGTTCTTCTACCTGATGTGCAACTTTATCTGCCAGAATCACCTGACAATTATAGTGCTCCCCGATATACGCTAAAATTTCTGACTTTCCGGCACCGACTCCGCCGGTAATACCAATGACTTTCATGTAATCTTATCCTGCCACTTTCTCATGTATGCGCCTTCTATCAACCGTCTTACTTGGCATCATACCATGTCATTCCTGTGTGTAAATCTATCTCCAGTGCTACGGACAGTTTTGCCGCTTCCTGCATTTCTTCGGACAAAATCTGTCTGACTTTCTCTTCCTCAGATGCCTCTGTTTCTATCAGAAGTTCATCATGCACCTGCAAAATCAGTCTGGAACGCATCCCTTCTTTCTTCAGTCGTTCCCACACATGAATCATGGCAAGTTTAATAATATCTGCTGCAGTTCCCTGTATCGGTGAATTCATGGCAACACGTTCTCCAAAAGAACGCTGCATAAAATTACTGGAAGATAGCTCCGGTATTGGTCTTCTCCTTCCAAACATGGTCGTCACATATCCCTGTTCTTTTGCCTGTGCCACTAGTTTATCCAGAAAAACCTTTATCCCCGGATAGGTCGCAAAATATTGCTCAATATACTGGGCCGCTTCTTTTCTGGAAATGCTCAAGTCCTGACTTAACCCAAAGGAACTGATTCCGTAGACAATGCCAAAATTAACTGCTTTCGCATTTCTTCTCTGCAAATCTGTTACCTCTTCAAAAGGTGTATGAAAAACTTTGGAGGCTGTAATTCTGTGAATATCCTCATCCATCTGATATGCCTCGATTAACTGTTTGTCCTCCGACATATGAGCTAATACACGCAGCTCAATCTGCGAATAATCCGCATCCATAAACAGATACCCCTCTGCCGGCACAAATACCTTCCGGATTCGTCTTCCAAGCTCCATACGCATCGGAATATTCTGTAAATTCGGCTCTGTGGAGCTGATGCGCCCGGTTGCTGTAATCGTCTGATGAAAAGTGGAATGAATCCTGTTGCCCTCATCAATATAAGCAGCCAGACCATCTGCATAAGTGGATTTTAGTTTTGCCAGTCCTCGATATTCCAGAATATCTGATACCATAGGATATTCTGGCGCAAGTTTCTCCAGTACATCTGCCGCTGTGGAATAACCTGTCTTCGTTTTCTTGCCCCCAGGTATTCCCATCTTCTCAAATAAGATTTCTCCAAGCTGTTTCGGAGAATTGATGTTAAACTGTACCCCCGCCTGTTCGTAAATTGCCTGTTCCAGTTCAGCAATCCTTCCGGTCAAGGCTTCTCCATATGCCTTTAATTCATCCGGACGAACCATGATACCATACTGC
>CAYVUF010000401.1:0-1523 GCA_964454605.1 uncultured Bacteroides sp. | reverse complement strand
TCTATGCTGATAACCAGTATTTTTATGTTTCTGCGTTAACACATTTCCTCTCGCAAAATCATGTTTTACTGCTTTAGTATCTTCTGACTTCTTTCAGTTCCTGATATAACACCTGATAATTCTCATAACGAACTTTGCTGATTCTGCCTTCTGAGACAGCCGCTTTCACGCCGCAGAAGGGTTCACTGATGTGAGCACATCCGCTGAATTTGCAATATGGCTCATACTGATTAAACTCTGGATAATACATACCCAGTTCTTCTTTGGTAATTTCGGAAATACTAAGCGAAGTAAATCCCGGTGTATCCATGATATACGTTTCTTCACCAAGTGCAATTATTTCGGAATGTCTGGTGGTATGTTTTCCCCGTTCAATCTTCTGGCTGATACTTCCTGTTTCCATATTTGCTTCCGGGTGCAGACAATTAATCATCGTAGATTTTCCCACACCACTGGGGCCTGCTACGGTAGTTGTTTTTCCTGCCAACAAAGCTCTAAGTTCATCCATCCCTTCCTGCTCAAGGGCACTGACAAACAACACAGTATATCCGCAGGTTTCATAGGCTTTCCGCAGTGCTGCCTTTTCTTCCTCCGAAGCAATATCCTGCTTGTTAAAACAAATAATACTGGGCAGTTTCTGACGTTCCATCTGAATCAAAAAACGGTCTAATAAATTAAAATTAGGATTTGGTTTTACAATGGCAAAAATAACCAGTGCCTGGTCAATATTAGCTACTGCCGGACGTATCAACGCATTTTTACGAGGCAAAATTTCGGTAACATTCCCTTTTTTCTCCTGTTCATCCAACACATCCATACAAACATTGTCGCCAACCAGTGGTTTCATATGAACATTTCTGAAAATGCCCTTAGCACGACATTCATATATTCCTCTGCCTTCTACATGTACATAGTAGAAGCCCGCAATTCCTTTCACTATCTTACCTGTCATATATCCTGCTTTTATCCTATTCTGCTGCAAACGTAATTGGTCGTTCAACAGTCTTCTCTGTTGAAGTTCCCTCTACCGTAATGGTTTCGCCTGTATTTGGGTCCGTTGTCGTTGTTGCATCTGTGGTTACTGTAAACTGATACGTAATCGTTCCAGTTGATGATTTAATTCCCTTATAATTCACAGAAATCGGGAACGTTGAAGTCTGTGTACTCAACAACGGTGTTCCATCTGCTGTTGTTACTGCAACCGTCACCATCATACCACTTCTATATTCTGCATCTTCGGTTGGTGCAGTAATACTTTCCGCATAACTATAAGTCACTTCTTCCGGTCCTACACTAATCTTTAAATCAATCAGCGTTCCTTTTTCTACATAAGAACCAACAGAATAACTCTGATAACATATTTTATCGGTAAGGTTTGCATCTTCATGATGCACCTGTGTAATACTTCCTGCTGACAACCCGCTTTCAGTCAGACTAACAATCGCATCTTCTTCTGACAAGCCAACTAAATCAGGTACTCTGACTTTGGTATCTTCTGCTCCCTGACTGACACGAATTGTAAT
>CAYVUF010000400.1:0-1525 GCA_964454605.1 uncultured Bacteroides sp. | reverse complement strand
AAGACGGATATCGGAGTCGATATTGATCTTACATACAGCAAGTTCTGCTGCACGACGAAGCTGTTCTTCCGGAATACCTACTGCATCTGGCATATTTCCGCCATACTGGTTAACCATAGCTACAAATTCCTGTGGTACGGAAGAAGAACCATGAAGAACGATAGGGAAACCAGGAAGACGTTTGATACATTCCTCTAATACGTCGAAACGAAGTGGAGGTGGAACAAGAATTCCTTTTTCATTTCTTGTACACTGCTCTGCTGTAAATTTATATGCACCATGAGAAGTACCGATTGCGATTGCAAGAGAGTCACAACCTGTTCTGTCAACGAACTCTTCTACTTCTTCAGGACGTGTATACATTTCTTTTCCAGCTTCTACAACAACTTCGTCTTCAACACCTGCTAAAGTACCAAGTTCTGCTTCTACTACTACACCATGTGCATGAGCATATTCTACAACCTGTTTTGTTAAAGCGATGTTGTCTTCGAAAGATTTAGAAGAAGCATCAATCATAACAGATGTGAATCCGCCATCGATACAGGATTTACATAATTCAAATGTATCACCATGATCTAAGTGAAGAGCAATCGGAATCTGTGGATTTTCCTGAACTGCTGCCTCTACTAACTTAACCAGATAAGTATGGTTAGCATAAGCACGAGCTCCTTTGGAAACCTGAAGAATAACCGGGCTGTTTAATTCTCCGGCAGCTTCTGTAATACCCTGTACGATTTCCATGTTGTTAACGTTGAACGCACCAACAGCGTAACCGCCATTGTATGCCTTCTTAAACATTTCAGTAGTTGTTACTAATGGCATTGTTTTTACCACCTTTCTTATTTTTGTAATTATCATAACCGGCAGCAAGCCGGATACTATCGACATTATTATACCCCAAAGATGCGCTATACGCAAATATATTCTATAAAAATCATCGGATTATAAACTTCTTTGGTTTCTATTTCTGGGGTACTCTGATTTCCATTGCACCTTTTTCATTTTTTATCACTGCTTTGGTATGCTCTCCACCGAATTCTCCGTCTAAAGTCCACGCCAATGGCTTGTCTGATTCCACAGTGATATGGGCTGTCTTAAAACAATGAATAGCCTCCGAATGTATTTTTCTGTCCAACAACGCCGCCACGATATTGTTTAGTTCTAAAGGATTCGTCGGTTTTCGAATCAGCATCACTTCAAATAACCCATCATTGAGTTCTACATTTTTCCCGGTAATACCTTTAAACCCGCCTACCGAATTGGAATTGGTAATCATTCCAAACAGAAAATCATCTTCCAGACAGGTATCATCATAATTTACTTTCAAATGATAACTTTTTATGGAGGACAGACTTTTCACACCTTCTATCAGATATGCAGTATGCCCCAGAATATTTTTTACATCCTGTTTGATTTCATAGGAAACGTTGGTAAAAATTCCAAAAGCAGCAATGTAAACAAAACTGTTCTCATTAAAGAACCCGATATCACATATAAAGTTCTCTCCAGTTACCGCAACCTCTGC
>CAYVUF010000399.1:0-1528 GCA_964454605.1 uncultured Bacteroides sp. | reverse complement strand
GGACAAGAGGGTGTCGAGTCACTGGCTTTCTGACGAAGACCATGGAAAATGTGGAGATACTGGAGTACAGCATTGAAGAACCCTTCGGTGTAGAGGGAGCGGAATGTTATGAAAGTTGATAACGGAACAGAAGAGATCTCATACCATCATATAACCACAAGTATGTAACATGTAACTGAGGATATAAGCACGCATGCGAAATTTCTTGGGAAGTGGTATGAGAAGTCGGAGGAGTCCATAGTATCTATGAACTATTGGTAAGAAAAACAATGGGAGAAAAGGGACTCTGCTTTAATCAGGATTAACGGGAAGGTAAGGGATAGTGCATGCCAAATATTGGACAACAACACACAATAGAAAAATCACGACAACTTCAACGTAATCTATACCTGGCAGCCAAAAGGATAAGCAACGCAGATTTCATGCGTTGTATGACCGTATCTTTCGCCTGGATATTTTGTGGCGGGCATGGAAAGAAGTACGAGAAAACAAGGGAAGTGCTGGGATTGACGGCATTACCTTTGAAATGATTGAGGAATACGGAGTAGAGGAATACTTGCTGGATATTCAAGAAGATTTGCAGAATAAGAAATACAGACCTAAGCCGGTAAAAAGAGTATATATTCCAAAATCGGATGGGAAGCAAAGACCGTTGGGAATACCGACTATTAGAGACAGGATTGTGCAACAAGCCTGTAAGATAGTGATAGAACCTGTCTTTGAAGCAAACTTTCTGGAGAGTTCTTGCGGATTTCGCCCTAAAAGAGATGCAAAACAGGCTACAGAAAAAGTGAAAAAAGAATTGTATAAAAACTGGTATGTAGTAGATGCAGACATACAGGGATACTTCGACAACATCAATCATGAAATACTACTGGGATTATTAAATCGTCGCATCAGTGACAGAAGAGTCATTAAGTTATGCAGACAATGGTTACAAGCAGGAGTTGTTGAAAATGGGAAATATTATCCAACGAAAAAAGGCTCACTGCAAGGAGGAGTCATTAGTCCGTTGTTAGCAAATATCTATCTTCATGTATTGGACTCCTACTGGGAAAATCATAAGGAACTGGGCGTCATAGTCAGATATGCAGATGATGCAGTGATTGTGTGCAGAACAAGAAAAGATGCAGAATTAGCGTTTGAGCATCTGAAAAGAATAATGACTAAGTTGAAACTGACGTTGAATCCGCAGAAAACAAAGATTGTAGATATGAATAAGGAGAGTTTTGACTTTCTTGGATTTCGTTACCAGAAGTTAGAAAGAAGGGAATATTGCCAATAGGTAATATTCCCTTCTTTCACTCTAAATTTCCCACAAGTGAACCTTGCATTTCGCTGACTTGTTTTATGAAAATGAAATATAGATAATACAAGGAGGAAAGAATGATGAAAAGAAAATTTCTTGTTGCGATAAATGTGGAAGAAACGGATGTAAAATTTATTACCTTTCAAGATTTTTTCACGAGCGGAATGCAAACAGCTGTAAATAAGCAATTTGATATTTTGGTAGACTATACTAATACAG
>CAYVUF010000398.1:0-1530 GCA_964454605.1 uncultured Bacteroides sp. | reverse complement strand
ACTTTATCCGTCATGCCATGCTCTGCAAACAGTGCCACCGCTTCTTCTGCCGGATATGCCTTCTTAGTAACCGGAATGTCTGCTTCTGCTAATTCCTGCATTCTTTCCTTAATTCTGGTTATCTGCTTATCATCCAGCTTCTTCTCACCTTTTAACTGACAGTAATAACCTGCTCCAATACAAAATTCTACTTTCGTTGCTGCAGCAGTTTCCATTCCCGCTACATCTTTGATTGCTTTCATCAGAAGCATTATGGCAGAACGCACATAAGTTTTATGTCCGATAGGATTTCCATAAGTCACAAAACTCAGTTCACAATCCTTCGTCACCCGTTTCATTAACTCACGAATCTTCCCATTCACGATAACAAGAGCAATCGGTTCCTTATAAAGGTACTGATATTCTTTTGCAATAATTTCGTACTTAATACCTTCTTCGTATAACTTTTCTTCCCCGTTGATTTTGATTTTTACCATACCTTACCCTCCTGTTCTTTATATCATTTCTGCCAATACCCTTCTGCAATCCTGCAATTGTCCGCTGATTTCTTCATATCTGAAGTTCCGCTTTGCATCCTCCAGTCCCTGTTTCCGAAGTTGTTCCAGAATCTCTTCGCAGATACGTTCCTCCCGTTCCAGATACCGGCACAATACCGGATGCTTTGTCTTCCGCAAAAGCGGTCCATACCTATCTTCCATTTGCTGCTGCCAATCCGGGGTCGAACTCTCCCCTCGTGGGATAGTTTCGCGTTTTTCTCCCCACTGATCCACTTTCACAGCTTTCATCATGGGATAGTATTTTCCATCTTCTTCTATCATATTCTCTGCCACAATCTGATATCCCTTTTTTCGCAAAAAAGCACGAAATGCTTCCACATCAGACTGGGGCTGCAAAATCAGTTCCTGAAAAGAAGCTGTCTTGTCTTCCTCATATTCTAAAATCTGCATCATAAGTCTGCCGCCCATTCCGGCACAGATTAAAGCATCTGCCTCGCCCTTCTGATAAGACTGCAATCCATCCGAAAGTCTGGTTTCTATGTAGTCTGCCAGCTCATAAGCCTGAATGTGCTCTTTTGCCTGCTCTAACGGACCCTTATTCACATCCATTGCAAGCACCTGGGGACTGATGCCCTGCTGCACCAGATAAATCGGTACAAACCCATGATCACATCCCACATCACACACCCGGTTTCCCTTGCTTACCATAGCGGCAACTGCGCTTAATCTATCCGAAAGGACTACCTTTTCCCGCATTAGTCCAGATAATCCTTCAATTTACGGCTTCTGCTCGGATGGCGCAGTTTTCTAAGGGCCTTTGCTTCAATCTGACGAATACGTTCACGAGTAACGTTAAATTCCTTACCCACTTCTTCCAGTGTTCTGGCACGTCCATCATCCAGACCAAAACGAAGACGAAGTACTTTCTGCTCTCTTTCTGTCAGTGTTCCCAGTACTTCTACAAGCTGCTCTTTCAGCAGTGTGAAAGCAGCCGCATCTGCCGGAACCGGCACATTATCATCCTGAATGAAGT
>CAYVUF010000397.1:0-1550 GCA_964454605.1 uncultured Bacteroides sp. | reverse complement strand
ACCATATGTATACTCCCAGATGGTTGCCGGTGCAGATGCAAAATATCATGGAGAAGCAAAAAACAGTTGGTTAACAGGTACTGCTGCCTGGACTTTCGTAAATGTTTCCCAGCACATTCTTGGTGTATATCCTACTCACAAAGGACTCAGCATCAATCCATGTGTACCTACTGGATTTGGAGATTTCGAAATCACAAGAAAATTCCGCGAAGGTACTTACAACATTAAAGTACTGAATCCTGACAATGTGGAAAAAGGAATCAAATCCATTACCGTAGACGGACAGTCTGTTGAAGGTTGTGTTGTTCCTTACGTTGCCGGCAAAGAAACTTATGATGTTGTGGTAACAATGGGTTAACGTCCAGATTTACCGATAACAAATACACAAATAAGTGCCTCATTTCCTTGAGAAATGGGGCATTTTTATTGCAAACAATAAGAAAATGTGTCATAGTAAAAAAGAAAGAGTACAAAAAGGAGTAAACGCATGAGTCAGTATATGTCCATTGGGAAAGTTTCGAAATTGAAAAATGTCAGCATCAAATCCCTGCGGTATTATGATAAAATCGGTATTCTGAAACCTGCTTATATCAATGAAGAAACTAACTATCGTTATTATACGTCAGAACAGCTTTATCTTCTGGATGCAATTACTCTTTGTATTAAACTGGGAATTCCGTTAAAAGACCTGAACCAGTATGTAGAACATGATTCGATTAACTTGCAGAAACTACTGTATGATGGCAAAATTCTTGCTGAAGAAAAAATTCTGGAAATTCATAAGTGTCTGGAAACCTTGCAGGATACTTTGCAGGAACTGGCTGTTTCTGGCAATCATAATGGTCTTGCCAAAATTCCCGAACCCCACTCTGCTCTTCTGCTGCCGGAAGGCTTCTGCCAGAAATCCTTAGCAGTCCGCACCATTTTAACCGTTCCTTTAGAAGGAATGGATACCCCAAAATACTATGGACAATATATCTTAAAATTATTTGTAACAGCACAGCAGCAGGGACTTTCCGTTTCTTATCCTTCCGGTGTGTTGCACGAATACCAGAATGGCTTATATAAACGTTATATGTTCCTGACACTGAATGATTCCAGTGCCAAGACCATTCAGAATCCAGACACCGATTACTCTATTCATACTCTGTCTGCTGGAGATTACATCTGCCGAAGAATTGCTGCTCATATGACTACTTCCGTACAGGAAGAAATGCAGAAGGTTCTGAAGGCAGACTCTTTTTGCATCATCGAAACCGATACTTCCTCCGAGCAGAACAAAAAGGACGGTTTCCCTTTTGAATTACAGTATCTGGCATAGTGCATTTGGTATTTTCTTATGCTCTTATTTTCTTTTTAATTGATACAAAACTTCCTCAAAGCACACACCGTCTGTTTTGGGGATTTCCATTTCCATGGATTTTAAGATACATTTTTTCACAAAACCGGAAGCCTTTTTCACCGACTGTGCAAAAGGTACTCCATTCAGGCTGTCTGCCGCAATGATTGCCGAGAAAACATCCCCGGTACCGCAGCGCTGTGTACCTACC
>CAYVUF010000396.1:0-1559 GCA_964454605.1 uncultured Bacteroides sp. | reverse complement strand
ATATATTACTTAAAACCAACTTAACAATAAAAGTCAGTGAAAAGCAAGTGAAAAATTAATATTCTTTTTAAAAATCAAAAATATGTAAATATTTTTATACAGCACATTCATAACGAGTAGCTTTTTTGTATGTTTTTTTGTTTGTTTTTCTATTCCGTTTTTATTGTCTATTTGCCAAAAAAAATCACATCATCAAAATCTACAATTGATTGATGTGAAAAAGCCACCTGTTTTTTCGCAATGTTATTTAAGTTAATTCTTTTTAAATAGCAACCCTCCCAAATCTCACTCCAAGAGAAAAGGGAGGATTTTTTGTTATGATATCAAAATAAAATATTTTATCTTCGTAAAACATCGTCAGCATTCTTCTTAATAGCCGTTAAACTTACTAGCCAACATAAATTCCCATACTAATGGATTCCAACCATAATAATACACCACTGGTTTCGTATCCCCTCCACCACCTCCAAAAGCACCTACAAAAGTTAACAAAGCCGTTGCCGCAATACCAGCATACTTATTTCTATCAGCCATCACTGTAAGATAAATCACTGATACAACAACAAATCGCAAAATAAATTTCCAAACACTTATCGTTGCGTACACTTTCCACGATAGCACAAGTGCAAGCGCAATAAATAAATATGCAATAGAACCATAAAAAATAATACATTTATCACGTCGAAGTTTTCTACAACGCTTAATTTGCATATCTAAATAGCCACAATACAAGTGGATATCTTTTATCATAAACTTGTGTACTTCTTTTGCCTTCTTTGTCAATCCAATGCGCAGATACATACAACCAAGCAAAATCATTGCCGGCACCAGCTGTTCATCGTATGCTAAATGCTTCATTCGTGTAAAACTGTCTATGTCTGTTTTCATCGACAAATATCTCATCTCATCCCATGTTTCATATACACGCGCACAATATAAATCCCCCTTATCTTTACCATTTTTATAGGCTTTTAATGTATATTCAGTCAAAGTCCAATATTCTTTAGTTAATCCAACACCTGCTGCCATAAAATCCGCACATAGACGACGCCACTCACAACGATTTTTCATTTCCCTAAACTGTCCAAAATACCGATTAAAATAAGAAAAAAACTTACTGTCATATACTTTGAGTATCTCTTCAGGCCTCTTTGACTTTGTAATACTTTTCCAGTTCTCACCTTTAAATCGTTCCACCCAATTCTCAAAATCTCGTTCTATGGCACCGATAGGCGTGGCAACAGGTTTCACTCTTGGCATAGAATTTAACTGTTTGTCCATGCCAACATATATATTATTTTTTCCCATACTTTTCACCTATGCTATTTCATGATTCGTTCCGGATTGCTTTTCATGCTATCCATGTACATTTTTATAGCTCTTTCTGCTGCAACAGTTTTGGTTTGCCCAATATTTGCACAAAACTCTTCAAATTCATCATGTATGGCTCTATCTAGATATAAGTTTAGATATCGACCATCTTTTTTCGCTCTTGCCATCTACATTACGTATAATCCAATTATCCTCTTTTGAGGGTAATGGATTATTCTCCTTTCTCC
>CAYVUF010000395.1:0-1565 GCA_964454605.1 uncultured Bacteroides sp. | reverse complement strand
ATGTACAGGCCTTGCATTTTTGCGACTTGTGTGCTATAATAAATTATCTTATTTGTGTTAGAACTAACAGAAATTGCGAATAGGAGTGGCGAACATATGATTAAGAACAATATAGAAGTAGATGTGAAAGTAAAATGCATAGAGAATGAAACTACGCAGGCACAGCTTGCGGAAACAATCGGAACAACAGGTCAGTACGTCAATCGCATCATCAAAAAGCAAGACGGTGTTGTGAATAAGACCTTTGTGCAGATGTTGGAGGCTTTGGGGTATGATATTGAACTGACTTATGTGAAAAGGTTGTAATTTACTATAAACAGAAGGGGTATTATATGGAACGACATATAGGTACTTGGTATAAGGAAAATGATTCAAGCAAGTCGGAAGTAGGAGAACTTTTGATTGATGGTAATCATATAGAATTTTATAGTCGCTATCATGGAGAAGTGTTTCCAACGACTTTTGTTGGAAGTGATGGAGAATATAGATATAAAATATTTGTAAACGGAGCAAGCAAATCGGGTAATAACCGTTTGTTAGACCACACATCTTCTCATAGAGTTTTTTATGTATTAATGCAAAACTTTGGATTTTCTCATGGTACTGATATTTCTGGAATTATAGAATTTTCTTTCCGAATTCCAGAATTGATTAAATGGTTGGGAATAAATACGGTGTTTTATGGAAATACGAATGAAAATGAAATGGCAGCTGGAGAGTCACATATAGATCCTATTATATTACATATAGAAAATCCACACATAGAATTATACTTTGAGTCCAAAACATTTAACTGTAGCTTAAGATGTGATGACAGAATATCAATAACAATTAAGAAGGAACCTCGAATAAAAGTTATATACACGAAACCGCAAAATATTCAGTCCGTTATAAATGACATTGAGTGTTTGATGCAGTTTTTTGGATTGCTAATCGGGTCTGTAAGTGTAGCTGAAGACATAAGGTTATCAATTGAAGGACAGAATTTGAAAAGTTGGCTATATTTAAATAGAGACTTTTCATATAATACAACAAAAATTGATATTCTGGATAAGCCGAGAACATACCTGTATGTTGTCAAAGAACTACTGCAAAATTATTACTTGAATTGGAGAAGTTTCTATTTTGATGATGCGTACTCATTACTTAGACGGATCTATTTTTCGGTAAATAATAAAAAGGAGCTTTTTGCAGAAGAAATTTTTGTTGAGTATATGCGAATTCTTGATGGATATCATACGAGAATTTATGGTGATGAAGAAACAAATAAAAAAATTAAAACTGCTTTAAGAGCAGTAACTAAAGACATTAAAGAAAAGATCTTCGATAAAGACGGAAATCCAACTTTTGTAAATGCAATAAAAGGTGTTATTCCTGATTGGAGATATAACGCTAAAAATGTGGAAGATATTGCAGGGTGGATTGCAGCAGGATATCTTGCAAGAAAATCCTTGTCACATAGGTTACAGGAACTGGATGATAGATACTTATCGATAATGCGTAAAAATGCTGTAGAGATTGAGAAAAAGTCTTCAGAACAAAAAAAGTTAGAAAGTATTTCGGAT
>CAYVUF010000394.1:0-1567 GCA_964454605.1 uncultured Bacteroides sp. | reverse complement strand
GCCGCAAGAACATCCCGCTGACGTTCTGCACGCTTAAAATCATCACCTTTGGTATACCGAATCCGGCAATAAGCGGTTGCCTGCATACCATTCAAAGTCTGTTTTCCGGTTTTGGTTACCGGTGTATAATCCACACCCAGTTCTTCTGCCATACAAAGCTGATAATTGTTCAGATGGTTAATCTCTGCTTGGGTAATTTCTATCTCTACACCGCCCAGTACATCAATTGCATCAATCAGGCCACTGAAACCAATGGTTGCATAATCTGTAATATCCAAATCCAGATTCTTGTTCAGCATATTGATTGCCTGCTCCGGACCGCCCTGTGCATAAGCCGTATTACACTTATTATAACTGTCATTGCTCAGATTCAGATAGGTATCACGATACACCGAAATCAGTTTGATTTCATGGGTATCCATATTGATACTTGCTATCATAATACTGTCACTCCGAGTTCCCTTACCCAGTGCTCTATCTCTGGCATCCACACCGAATAATGCAATATTGCGATATCCCAATTCTTCGGTTTTCTCTTCCCTCTTCTCCACAACCTGTTCATTGATGGTTATGGTTTCATGGTTAATATCGGTTCGTTCTATTTCTTTTGTTGTCATGGTAACAACATACAGGACCCCGATTGCTATCAGTAAAACAACAAATTCTATCACTAACAAAGGCCCGTTAAATTTCTTCTTTTTGTTCTGCTTCTCATTGTCATTCTGCATCTGCTTACTCATATACGACTCCTTTTACAGCATATTTTACAATACACTTTTCTCATTTTACCATAAAAGATAGGTTTTGAACACATAAAAGCAGATTTTTTTAACATATTCTTACAAAAATGTTACAATTTTGAAACATTTGAATGTTTAAATCAAATCAATCGCATCCTGAACCGAAGAAACGCCTATCAACTTTACATTTTGCATTCCTTTTACCTGTTTCATACACACTTGCGGAATGATACAGGTTGTAAAACCCAACTTCACAGCCTCGGCAACCCGCTGTTCCATCATGCTCACAGCACGTACCTCACCACTTAAACCAACTTCTCCAAATGCGGCTGCTTTATCATCAATCGGACGGTTTTTAAAACTGGAAGCAACTGCCATCACAATCCCCAAATCAATTGCCGGTTCCATAATGCGCATTCCTCCCGCCAGATTTACATAGGCATCACAATCCGACAACTGCAGGCCTACTCTTTTCTCCAAAACAGCCATCAACAGATTCAACCGGTTAAAGTCAGTTCCGATTGCCTGTCTTCTGGGAAAACCAAAATTACTGCGGCATACCAGTGCCTGTATCTCAAACAGAATCGGTCTGGTGCCTTCCATGGAACAGGACACAATAGAGCCGTTTGCTCCCTCTGGCTTTCCATTCAGCATAAACTCGGATGGATTAGAAACTTCTACTAATCCTTCCTTCTGCATCTCAAATACACCAATCTCATTGGTGGAACCGAAACGGTTTTTCACACCTCTTAAGATACGATAGGAAGCATGTCTGTCCCCTTCAAAATAAAGAACGGTATCCACCATATGCTCCAATACTCTAGGGC
>CAYVUF010000393.1:0-1578 GCA_964454605.1 uncultured Bacteroides sp. | reverse complement strand
GCTTCATAGCCACCTTTTCGTCGAATTTTAATGCCATTATTTTTAAAATCAACATCTTCTAAATCAAGACCAACACATTCTGAAACACGAATTCCTGTTCCGAGCAGAAGAGTAAGCATGGCAACATCACGTATTTTGGTGACTTGATGAAATTTTTTCTGTGCTTTTGTCAGATTCGTGCCAGCTTCTACCTGATCTAATAGAATTGCCACTTCATCAGCATCCAGGCGTACAATTTCTTTTTCATGTAATTTAGGCATAGGCACCAGAGCCGCAGGATTTTTTTCTATCATTTCTGCTTCAAAGAAATAGTTGTAGAAACTCCTTAGCGCCGCTAATTTTCTTTTTTTTCCTCGTTCATCGTTGGTATAAATCTTACCATCTTTTTCATAGTAAGAAAGATATTCCATATATTCTTCTACATCTTCCCTGGTTAATTTGTCTAAAATAGAAAGAGGAAACTCCGTAATTTCCATCTTAGCACAGTAACTGTTCTTGTCATGAAGATATTCAAAAAATGTCCGGATGTCATAAGCATAGGCGAGTCTTGTTCGTGCGGAAGTATACTCTGTAATTCCCCGAAAAAACTGTTTGCAAAAGGGTGGAAGAGTATCCAGTACAGCCCGCATTTTCTGGATATTTTCAATATTTTGCTGGTCATGATAATTATCGTTTTTTTTACTTTCCATACAAATCTCCATCTAAAAAAATGCTTTTTCACACATAAGAATCTAACAATCGTATCATAATAACTGCCACCCATCGATACTGTTGGAAATGGCAGTAAACATTCTGTCTTTGACACCAGGTGTTTCCAGATTAATATCACGAATCAGATTCTTGACATATTCTCGTTTGGTATGTCCATCTGCCGGACATGGACTTTTTACCACAGGTACTTCATATTTATTGACAAATCCAATAACATCTGCCTCTTTCATATAAATAAGCGGACGGATAACCGTCAAATCCATTCTGTCCAAATAAGTTACCGGACGAAACGTATGCATCCTTCCTTCATATATTAAAGACATCATCATAGTTTCAACCACATCATCTTTATGATGGGCATAGGCAACTTTATTACAGCCAAGTTCTTTGATGGCAGTATTCAAAGCACCTTTTCGCATTTTAGCACATAAAGAACATGGATTGGATTCTTTCCTGTCTTCAAAAATAATTTTACCGATATCTGTTTTAACAATATGATAGGGTATTTCTAATGTATCGCATAGCTTAGTAATCTCATCCAGATTCAAATTCTGAAATCCCAAATCTACGGTAATCGCATAGATGCTGAATTTTTTAGGATAAAAACGCTGTAATCCATGCAGAGCATAGAGCAGTGTAAGACTATCTTTTCCACCAGAAATCCCTACTGCAATTTTGTCACCATCTTCAATCATATTATAATCATCAATTGCTTTTCGAGTTATGCTGTATAATTGTTGTAGTTTCATATAAAAATCCTTTCTAAGTAAACCAATCAGTATGTGATAGAGTCATTTATTAAAAACAGCTTTTGGACAAAATGTATTACCATTCATTTCCCCATAAAACCATCCTCATATATTATAC
>CAYVUF010000392.1:0-1578 GCA_964454605.1 uncultured Bacteroides sp. | reverse complement strand
GTTCTTGCCTGGTCTGCAATGGCTCTTGTAATTGCCTGGCGAATCCACCAGGTTGCGTAAGTTGAAAATTTATAACCTTTGCGGTAATCAAATTTTTCAACTGCCTTAATCAGACCCAGATTACCTTCCTGAATCAAATCCAGGAAAAGCATACCTCTTCCCACGTATCTTTTGGCAATGCTGACAACAAGACGTAAGTTTGCTTCCGCAAGACGTTTCTTCGCATCCTCATCACCCATTTCCATCTTTTTGGCAAGTTCAATTTCTTCTTCTGCACTTAACAGCGGAACTTTACCAATTTCCTTCAGATACATTCTGACAGGGTCTTCAATACTGATTCCATCCGGTACCGATAAATCAATATTTTCAACATCTACTTCGTCTTCCTCTGTGAGAATAATCTCTTCATCATCCACATCATCTTCTTCTGTGATTCTAAGAACATCTACACCGCTTTGCTCCAGTGCTTCCAGAATTTTGTCAAACTGTTCCTCTTCCATTGGTAAATCACGAAAGAAATCACTGATTTCCTGATATTCCAGAACATTCTTTTTCTTCTTAGCAAGATTTAAGAGTTCCTTCACTCGCTCTTCAAACTTTGCCTGTACATTTTCGTCCATTATTTGGCCCTTCCTTCCTTTTCCGGGTTAAAATTTATAATATTTTTTCCTTTAATGCAGAGAAATATGCGTTTTCTTAAGCTCATCCAATGCTTTTTTGCCCAAAATCACCTGATTCAAGGCATCCATATCCGCACCCATTCTGCTGGAATAATATTGAAAACTGTTTTCCTTGACCGCACACACGATATCGTGAAATGCTTTTTCTCTTTCTGCATCCGTATTTACTTCCTGCAGTTTTGTATTAAATAAAGAAGCTACCTCCCGCTGTTCTTCTTCATCCTGAAAGGTACTGATAATAGCTGCCGGGTTAAAATTCCCCTGCGCCAAATCATCAAACAGCTTCTTTGCAACCTTCTGATACAGCTCGTCCGTAAAATCGTCCGCACTGATGTATTTCGTAATCTTCTGATACAAAGAGGGTTCTTCCGTAATCCATGTCAGAAGAAGTCTTTGTGATTTCTTTGTATTTTCTTCCGGTGTATTTCTGGCAGCGGCTGCCTGCTTGGGGCGTTCTACTGGTTTCACCAGACCTGTCTGTGCCGCATATCCGGCAACTAACTTACGCAGATTTTCAAAACCGATATGATACCTCTGTGCCACCGACTCAATATAATTTTCGCGCTCTACTTCTTCTTCAAATCCGCATAGCTTCTTCGCAATCTCCCGATGAAACCGGGTTTTGGATTCCGGGTCACCGAAATCATAATCTTTTTCCAAAATCCGCAATTCAAAGAAAAAGCTGTTCTCCGCATTGTCAATCCGTTCCTGATATGCCTGCGCACCATTTGCCTTAATAAACTCATCCGGGTCTTTATAAGGAGTCATGTTGATTACCTTGCCCCGCAGTCCTGTTTCCTTCAAAATGCCGATTGCACGTAATGCGGCATTGGTTCCGGCACCGTCGCTGTCATAAGAAAGCAGCACCTCTTCCGTATACCTTCTTAACAGATTCGCC
>CAYVUF010000391.1:0-1585 GCA_964454605.1 uncultured Bacteroides sp. | reverse complement strand
TTTCCCATCCTGTATAATCGGGCTGCCGCTCATGCCTTGTATGATGCCGCCTGTCAAAGCCAGTAAGTCTTCGTCGGTCACTTTAATGACAAGCCCTCTATTGACATTCTCATGTTCCAGATGCAGTTCCTCTATCTCAATATCATAATATTCCGGTTCCCCGGTTACAGAGCTGATAATCTGTGCCTCACCAGTTTTTACTTCCTGTTTTAAGGCAATCGGCACTGCCTCATATTGAATTTGTTCTAAAATATCTTCATCAAAAACTCCAAAAATCCCCTCGGCGGTATTATTCGTAATCTCACCAAGAACATTTTCAGCATTGTATTCTATATATCCGGTTAATTCCCCAGGCGAACCATTTTGCCCTCTTGTAATTCCAACAATTTCCGTTTTGTATAAACTGCCCTCGTCAAGCTGCATCAACGTGGAAGTGTCCACATCATTGATTCCATGACCGAGTGCACCAAATGTATCGTTTTCCCTAACATACGTCAAAGTTCCGATTCCCTGCGCATTATCCCGAATCCATACCCCCAGCTTCCAGTCTTTGTTCTGGTTTCCCTCAGGTTTTACTTTTACATCCGTTATTTCCTCATTACGACGGACCGTTAACACCATTTCCTCCCCTTCTGACTGTGTTATCATTTGAATAAATTGTTTCTTATTTTCGACCTTTTCCCCATTGGCTTTTATAATGTAATCCCCTGTCTGAAGAATATATTTCGCTGGTGCAACTGTTTCGCCTTTTCCATTTTCAAATTCACCAACTCCAACCACCAGAACCCCATCCGTTTTGACATAGATACCGATTGGTATTCCAGCAGGAACTAACATAGTATCCTGAATCACTTCAATATTCACACTTTTATAGGGTAAAACTCCAAAAAGTTTCAGGTCCATCTGGTATGCATTCAGTTGATTCGCCTTTACCGTTACTCCCTTAGAAAAATCAACATGCAGACTTTCCACCTGAGTCGATAAACTTTCAATTGCTTCTTTCTGATATATTTCCCCCGAAGCCGGCACATGAAAATCCAGTTCCTGCTCTATTCCTGCCCTTATCTTAATCGTAGAAGGTACTTTCATCCAATAATTGATGTACATTGCTGTCACAAGCGCAATCACTCCCACAGACAACAAAATATATAAAAAACAGCGATATTTTTTCACTCTTAACTCCATTGGTCTGTATTCCTTTCTCCTGCAAAACAAGTCTGGTCCAGCAGTCAAATGTTCTTCGCACCACATATGTGCAATTTTCAATGAAACAAAAAAGAACATACAACAGTATGTCCTTCTTAGTATGTGAAAAATCTTCAATTTTAATTTAATATTGTTTTGATTTTCTTGCCAAATCTTTCATTTCTTTTGCATTATTCAAAACTGTTTCTGTAATACTTGCACCTCCAAGCATTCTGGCAAGTTCTTCCACGCTTGCCTGCTCATTCATTTCCTGTATCTGGGTTGTCGTTCTTTCCCCTGTTACAGATTTCACAATCTGAAAATGTGTATCTGCCATAGCTGCAATCTGCGGCAAATGGGTAATGCAGATAAGCTGGTGCGCTTTGCCCAGAACCCCCAT
>CAYVUF010000390.1:0-1586 GCA_964454605.1 uncultured Bacteroides sp. | reverse complement strand
GAATTTATGATAGAAATTTGTAAATTACTTGCATTTTATGTCAAAACGTGGATATAATGACTTTAAGAGCTCCTGACAAGTCAGCTTGGAAGGGAGGCAATGCGTTAAATCTCATAAAAGAAATCTGTTTTCATACTTTCACCGTACTATAATAGTATGAGGAAGTCTTATAGGCTTATGTGCCTAATCGTAGAATAATTTTTTCTATTCAAACATTCACAATTATAATTCACAAGGATTGAAAAGGTTATACAGTTATTTTTATATTTTTAAGCATGTCAGGAAGTATCTTGCAGACTAAATTTTTGACATTATCCTATTTTTCTTTTGACCGGACAGAGAAAGGGTTCAGACACTGTTTGTTTTACATCACACAATTCCTTTTGGAGTCTGAATCATGGAACAGAAATGGCAAAGTAGGAGTCCCCGCTTCTTTTTGAGCACCAATATCTGTAAAAACGGAGAAAAAAATGAAAATGATAATGACGGTAATTAAATAGTCTGTTATAATAAGGGCGGTCAGAAAGGAGTTTAGACGAATGAAAAAGGTAATTCCGGTAATTGTTGCGATCGTCCTTATTATTATTGTTGTAATAGCAGGATTTGGAGCAACGTTGTTAGAAAAATATTCTTATTCCGATGAAAGAGCAAATTTAGAGGAATATTTTGAGATTACAGGGGAGGATGATGTACCAATCATTTTGCAGGATGAGCAGATAGAAGAGCATGCCAGAATCTGGGATGGAGTCTGCTATTTTGATTTTGCAACGGTGCACAAATATTTTAATGACAGATTTTACGAAGACAAAATAGAGAGTCTTCTTATATATACAACCCCGGATACAATTATCACGACACAGATTGGAACTTCCCAGGTTTCAACCAGTCAGGGAGAAACGATGGATGAAGGCTATGTGATTGCCAGATATGAAGGGGATGTGCTGTATGTGGCAGTAAGCTATGTGAAAAAATATACAAACTTTTCGTATGAGTTATTTACCGAACCTTATCGTCTGCAGGTTGATACGGAATGGAAGGAACGTCAGGTTGCAGATATCAGCAAAAATACGCAGGTCAGATATCAGGGTGGCGTAAAAAGTGATATTTTGACCGATGTGTACAAGGGCGATACGGTGGTTGTCCTGGAAGAAATGGAGAACTGGACAAAGGTTAAGACCAAAGATGCCTTTATCGGGTATGTGGAAAATAAAAAACTGACCAATGCAAGAACCGAAGAACCTATTCCGGTAACAGATTATACAGAACCGGAATATACGAGCATTTTCAAAGATTATACCATCAATCTTGCATGGCATGCAGTGGCAGGTACGGCAGGTAATGATACTTTAACAGAGCTTATTTCCTCCACAAAAAGCATCAATACGATTTCACCTACCTGGTTTTCTATTAGTGACAATCAGGGAAATATTACAAATTTCGCCTCACAAAGCTATGTGAAACAGGCACATGATATGGGAATGGAAGTGTGGGCACTGGTGGACAACTTTACGAAAGATGGGGTAGACACCTACGAAGTGCTTGCCGCAACTACATCCAGAACGAATCTGATTAACCAGTTGATAGAG
>CAYVUF010000389.1:0-1605 GCA_964454605.1 uncultured Bacteroides sp. | reverse complement strand
GTGGTATTCATTCCATCTACCCATACCGTTCCTTCTGTAGGATAAAGAATCGCATTGATATGTTTTGCCAAAGTAGATTTTCCTGAACCATTATGTCCTAAGATAGCTACAAAATCACCCTGTTTCACATCAATATCAACTTCATCAACAGCCCGGGTAATGCCTTCTACATTTCCCTCTTCATCACGTCTGATATATTCAAATACTAATTTATCTGTTTTGATAATTCCCATTTGTCATCCCATTCCATATTCTTGCAGGAAAAATTCCTTATCCGAAAAACCTTCCGGGTACTATTTTCATCCCCTAATTGTACTAGATAACGCTTAGAATTACAAGTCATTCCAGTATCATATTCCTTTGATTTATGATACACTGTATATTATTGACTTGACCTTTCCATCATAATATTTTAAGCAAAACAAAAAGAAGGAGCATTTATGAAAAAATATTTTAACAACAAACTTATCCATTCGTTGTTTGGCCTAACGATGCTGATTCTGGTCTGCGGCTTTCTTGCCCGCTATCTGACTAATTCCGAAACCCTTGCTGATTATGCAGAAAAGAATCCCGATGTTGCGTTAGCCGATAATCAAATTGCATCATCAGAAAATAATACTTCGCATATAGATAAAACAACAGAACAAAATCAAATACCAGAGGAGAACCATATGGCTTTCGAAGAAAAGGAACCTGTCAGTATTACCAAAGAAAACAGTTTCTATTATGAGGATTTATCCGATGAATTAATCGCAAGAATTACTGGTATTTCTTATCCTATGTCTAAGGAAGAAGCGGACACCTTTGCTATTCCTGCCATCAATATTTTATCCGAAGGAGAAACTGCCTCGATTTCTTATGATGACCTGTGCTATTTATCGGTATTGCATTATGATTTTAATGGAGAAGTACAGAGGGGAGAACTTATCTGCAACAAAAAAATTGCCGACGATTTCATAGATATTTTTTATGAACTCTATACCCAGAAATATCCCATAGAAAAAATGAAACTGATTGACGAGTACAATGGTGATGACACTGCTTCTATGGCGGATAACAACACTTCCTGTTTTAACTATCGTGTGGTAGATGGAACTTCCAGTCTTTCCAAACACGCTCTGGGTTGTGCAATTGATATTAACCCTTTTTACAATCCTTATGTTGTTTTCCATAAAAATGGTACTGGAGAAACCTATATTTCGCCTTCCGGAAGTGAAATTTACGCAGACCGTTCCAACTCTTTTCCTTACAAAATTGATGAAAATGATTTATGTTACAAATTATTCAAAGAACATGGATTTACATGGGGCGGTGACTGGAATTCCTGCAAAGACTATCAGCATTTTCAGAAGGTTGTAGAATAACATGTACATTCTGTTAATTCCTCTAAATGGTCTTCAATTTCCTGGATTCGCTTGCAGAACCTGTCCATATTGCAGAAATCGTACTGTAAGTCTACGTTTTCTTACACAAAGTGCAGAAAAAGTCCCGCATAGAATGCGGGACTCTGTAATCATCAATAAAGATTTTTCTATCTATTCTATGAATCTTATACTAATTCAAGTACAACTTCCATAGCTGCATCACCTTTACGAGGTCCAATCT
>CAYVUF010000388.1:0-1617 GCA_964454605.1 uncultured Bacteroides sp. | reverse complement strand
GTTCTAAGAGTTATAAATACTGGGATAGAAGATAAAGTACATTTTAAGGAAAATGAACTTTATTCTAAAATGAATGAAATAATTTCGGAAAATAGAGTTCATTTTTTGTATATAGAATATGTTATTTCTACGTAAAAATAGAGTTCAAAATTTACAAGAAGAAAAAGTTAAATGCAGTGGAATCATATCAACAAATAATAGAACAAATGAGAGATAAAATGTTTCCAAGAGCTTGAAATATGCTATAATTCAAATATAGATATTATGTATGTAACTTTAACTGGCGCTTAAGTTATGTCGATTGAATGCCTTTATCGGGTAGATTTTTTGACCCTAACAACGTTGTTGCAAATGATGCTATAAGGGAGGATAAAAGCTTGATTTGGCATATACTATGGTGTATGGTAGATTAAGTCATAACAGGACACAATGTAAGTGTTGGATTTTTTATTATACAATAGGATTGTATAGTTAATGTTTGATCATATTGTGAAAAATATCAGATAATGAAATAGGGATATTCCCTGAAATACCATTTGCAAAAACAATCAGGGGTATCCAAAAGGACTTTCCCTGTTTATATAGAAAATAAGTCTGTGTTATGCAGGGGAAGAGAGCAAAAAGATGGGATTGACTTTACAAGAAAAAATCGAAAAAGTAAAAGATTTACGTCCGATTGACGATGTATTTTTTGAGGTGCTTGCTCAAAATTTAGATGTCTGTCAGGAAATGCTTCGGGTAATAATGGAGGATGATGCATTAATTGTGGAAAGTGTTATTACACAAAGTAGTGAACAGAATATCTATGGAAGGTCGGTTAGATTAGATGCGTTGTGTACACTTGGAAATGGTACAAAATGTAATATTGAAGTACAGCGTTCTAACAATGATAATCATCTCAAAAGAGCGAGATTTAATGCATCAAGCATTACTGTAAAGGAATCAAATGCTGGTGAAAAGTTCGAAGAGGTTGTTGAACTGTACATCGTGTATATTTCGGAATTTGATTTCTTAAAAGGAGGAAAGACAATATATCATGTAGATAAGGTTCTTAGAGAAACAGGAACAGTCGTAGATGACGGCTTACATGAAATATTTGTCAATACGGTTATTGATGATGGAACAGACATAGCAGATTTGATGGCATGTTTTATGAAAAAGGAAATTAGTAGTCCTAAGTTCCCTGCACTATCATCAGAAGTAAAACGATTAAAGGCTACAGAAGGAGGTGCTCTTGCTGTGTGTGAAGTAATGGAAAAGTATGAAAAAATTGCTGCAGATAACGCGGTACAAAAAGAAAGAATCAAGATGATTCAAGAAATGCTCAAAAATGGTTTTGAGAAAGACATTATTCTTAAAATGCATTTTACAGAAGATGAGTACTCTGAAGCAGAAAACCAGTTAATGCAACTGGTATAAAAGGATTAAGTACGATTGGGAACCGCGAGCAATTTTGCTTACGGTTCTCTTTTTTACCATTCTGATTAATTGCAATTGGTATAGACTTTCAATTTAACTGAAATTAAGGGTTCGATTTTTCTTGGGAAATATCCAAATCATACCAACTAAAGATGTAGACTTTTTTATATATCATTCCAAGACGTTCTGTGTTACAAT
>CAYVUF010000387.1:0-1621 GCA_964454605.1 uncultured Bacteroides sp. | reverse complement strand
CTTCTGTTATATCACACCGCAGGAACCAATTCCACACTTTTTCTATATAATAAATTAACTGTGTCAATTTAAAATCTGTTTTTACAGAAACAGGAGGTCTATGAAAAAGAAAATATTTGCATTATCACTTACCGCAGTCTGCTCCTTTGCTCTTCTCACCGGATGCAGCAGCGAAAAAACAGAAGAAACCACACCAGCCCAAACCACTCCGGTTGTCTTAAATGAAGTTGCCCATTCCATTTTCTATGCACCAATGTATGTTGCAATCGAGGAAGGTTACTTTGAAGAAGAAGGCATTGACTTAACCCTCATTACCGGATTTGGTGCTGACAAGACAATGACTGCTTTGCTCACCGACGAAGCAGATATCGGCTTCATGGGAAGTGAAAGTACCATTTACACTTACAATGGCGGTTCTGCCGATTATGCAGTAAACTTCGCACAATTAACACAGCGCGCCGGAAACTTTCTGGTGGCAAGAGAACCCATCGAAGATTTTGAATGGAGTATGCTCATCGGAAAAGATGTGCTTGGCGGCAGAGCAGGTGTTGTTCCTGGCATAATGTAAATTTTGCTTGACATTTAATGTAAAGTAAGCTATACTTCAATTGTAAAGTGCATTTTACATTTTGGAGGTGGATCTTGAAAAATCTTATAAAAGAACTACGAAAAGAGCACCGTATTTCCCAGGAAGAATTGGCAAATGCGGTAAATGTCACAAGACAAACCATCATTTCATTGGAAAATGGGAAATACAACGCATCTCTCATGCTTGCCCATGCGATTGCTGTTTATTTCGGAAAGTCCATTGAAGAAATTTTTCTATTTGACGAGGAGGAATCACATGTTATTAAATGAATCAAAAACAGGAACAAACATTATTCAGAAAATCAAACTTCGCATTATATACTCTGCATTGCTTACGATTTTAGGAATCGCTTCCCTCTATGTGGGTGTCTGCATACCACTTGCTTCCGGCAACACTGAGTTTTCTTCTGGATTTTATACCGGAATCGGAAGCGGACTCATTGCTGCAGGCTTGATTACAATCCTTCGAAATCTTCGTCTGTTAAAAAATGAGGATGCGATAAAACGTCGTGAAATTTATGAAGCAGATGAAAGAAACCGTATGATTGGTCTGAAATGCTGGTCGTATACAGGCTATGCTATGTTTCTTCTGCTCTACATTGCACTTTTATTTGCCGGTGCAATAAATGTCATTGTAATGAAGACAATATTAGCAATTCTTGCCGCTTTCGCCATTTGTCTTTTCGTTTCAAGATGTATTTTGAAGAAAATAATGTAATGATACCGGAACGCTGAGAATCACTTTGATCCTCAGCGTTGTATTTTATACATTTTCGATTTTGTAAATTGCTCATCATTTTATCCTCTCATTACTTCCAGATTGTAATTATCTTTACTTTACCAGAATAGCTAAAACATCAATAATATCCCACTGTATTCACTGGATATATTATTCTGGAACAGATTTTCTCTCCAGTTTTCGAAAAAACGATAGGGTCAGAGCCAGGATAACCACTGCTGCCGCCAAATCAGAAAGCGGTGCGGCATAGAGAATCCCGTTGATGCCTTTTCCCACCTCTGCGCTTTCCAAAAG
>CAYVUF010000386.1:0-1627 GCA_964454605.1 uncultured Bacteroides sp. | reverse complement strand
TCCATGGTCAATTATAATAATATTATCCGCTTTCGCCGCTTCTTCCATATAGTGAGTCGTTAAAAAAACCGTCATTTTCTCTTCCCGCTGCAATTGCTCCACAATATTCCACACATCGATTCGGGTTGTCGGGTCCAACCCGGTTGTCGGCTCATCCAGAAATAAAATCTCCGGCGAATGCATTAGCGCCGCCGCTATCTCGCACCTTCTTTTCTGCCCACCTGATAAAGTCTTATACTTTTTCTTTAAAATTTCACCTAGCTTCAATACTTCTGTTAATCTATCACACTGTTCCTTCGCCTTTTTCTTAGAAATACCATGCAATATGCCTCTGCATAGCAGGTTCTCCTGCACACTCAGTAAATCATCTAAACAATTTTGCTGATAGACAATGCCTATCTTCTTGCGAATCTCCGTATCCTCTTTGCCAAGCTCGTACCCACAGATTTTTGCAGCACCTCCATCTGGCTTCAGCAAAGTAGCCAACATATTAATGAACGTAGTTTTGCCTGCACCGTTTACCCCTAAAAATCCGATTAAACTTCCTTCTGGTACTTGAAAGGAAACATTATCAACTGCTGCATATTCACCATATTTTTTTGTAAGATTTTGTATTTCAATACTGTTCATATTGCACCCGCCTTTCCTTAACGTACTTGCATCTTATCAAATCCGTAAAAGAATACAATAGTGCCAATCGCAAGGTGTATTTATCGCAAGGTAAGCTGCAAAACCAGTCATGTAACATACCCCAGGTCTTGACCCCATGTGCTGCTGAACCGGATACACGCAAAAAGGCTCAACCCTTTGCAACCAAAGGACTGAGCCCCATCAATCAATTTCCACTCAAAAATATTCTTCACCTAACGGTAATGAAATAGCATTTCCATTATTGATTTGTGCAAATAAGTAGGCATCCTTCGGGGTTGGTGCATATTCCTTTACAGCCTCAAACAAAATACTGTTTTTACTCGTCTGTGAACTTGCCTGAATCACACCAATTATCATGATAATCCCCATTTCTGAGCAACTTGTTACGAAAAGGCGACGAGAAATTCGTATGTATAGCTTATTCTCATATCCGCTTCCATTCTGCGCTTACCCCTTCATCCGCTCAATCGTTTTCTCCACAGAAATACATTCCGCATATCTGTCTTTCCACATAAACTCGTTATAATACTTATAACTCTGCGCTCCTGTCATAAAAGCATTATCAAATGCAGCATTTGCATTCTCCGGAACAATCATTTTAAAACCATGCTCAAAGCCACACTTGATTGTTGCATCTATACAGTAATCCGTTTGCAATCCCACAACAGCTGCTGTCTGAACATTCTTTTCTGTCAGGTATTCTAATAGACCAGTACCCTTAAAAGAACTGTTTACAGTCTTTCCCTATCCTCTGCAATCCAGTTTTTCTGCTCCTCTATCCACTCAACCGCACCGTAGGCAGTACGTACCATCTGAGGTTTCTTTCCCTCCGGAGTGTCCTGCCACACCAGTTCGTCCGAAGCATCTCTTGCCTGCTCACAAAGCTTTACGATTTGAAAGATACGGACAGGGTCTTCCCAGACATATCACCTAGTGCATCATATATAGATAGCACCACATTATAGAAGCACAAATC
>CAYVUF010000385.1:0-1629 GCA_964454605.1 uncultured Bacteroides sp. | reverse complement strand
ATATAATATTTTCGCTCTCTGGCAGTGGTCGCTCGCCTGATGGGGGTTAAACGACTTCCGCAGTCTTTGCAAAAAAGACAGCTTCCAAAGGGATTCTGGTTTACTGCATCAGGGGTCTGTCTGCGGCTGCCGCGGTAATGGCTGGCATTACGTTTCTGTTTCATATCCTGTATCAGGTCAAAAGTGCTTTTGTCGATGATGGCAGGATGATGCTTTTCGAAACGATACTGTTCCTCTTTAGGAATGCGCTTGTCTTTTCCATGAACCGTAGAACGGGCACGTTTCCGCAAACGAAGGGTGCCGGTATAAAAATCATTATCTAATAATTCTTTTACCATAGAATCAGACCAGACAGAGGAAACCTTACGTCTGGTGATTTTGCCCTCTGCAAGCTCATGTTCATGACGCACCATAGAAGGGGTTGGTACTTTATGCTCCGTCAGATAATTGGCAATCATACGATAACCGGAGCCTTTTAAATAGAGGTCATAGACCATTTTTATGTAGTCTGCTTCTTCGGGTATAATTTCCAGTTTGGTTTTATCCTTTTGGTTTCTTTGGTATCCAAAAGGTGGTTGTGTTATCAAAATGCCATCTTTCTGCCGGGCAGTTATTGCACTTCTGATTTTCCGGCTGATATCTTTTACATATTTCTCATTGTACCAGGTTAAGATGCCAATGGTGTCATCCTCATCGGTTTCGGAATTGTAATGGGTATCCACGACAACCAGTTCCTTCTGACGTTCTTTGAACTCTTCCAAAAGAAGGAGCACGCGCGCATTATGACGACCAATACGGGATAAGTCTTTCACAAAGACTCGTTCAATATGCTCCAAATCGTCCAGCAACTGATTCAATCCGGGGCGGTTGAAATGATATCCGGAAATACCATCATCTTCGTACCAACGGTCAATCAGTATGTTATATTCTGCCGCAAACTGGCGGATGATTCGTTTTTGATTTTCAATCGAAACATAATTCCGCTTGTCATCATCTCTTGACAAACGTACATAGCCAACGTTCATTTCAGTACTTCCTTTCTGCATTGGGACGATATCGGGGGAATTGTAACAGTTCCGTTCAGGAGAGTATTACCATAGTGATTTTGCAGCACAGCCTTTAGTCCATCATGAATATTTTTATCTTCCGGTCCATCCAGAAAGGTGACAACCCGAAACCCCAGTTTCCGGTACGTTTCTTTGACTGTTTTCCATTCTGCCTCAGAGGAAAAATCCTTTTTCCAAAGATAATAGGTTGGTTTGTGCAAGTGGTTTCACGTTCTCCTTTACAATTTGTTGAAGCCTTTTTGATACAAGTTTATGAAAGGAAGCGCGGATTATTGCCAGTACCATTTATGCTTTTTCATAAGTGGGCTGAGGTATGGCAGATTTACGATTGTGAAAAAGACAGAATGTGATACAATGAGAAGGAATAAAACGGAATTTGCAGGGAAAAGATGGAGAAAAATATGTTGCTTATGTCGATGGATTTTTAAGGACATATGTGTATTACTTCATTTTTTCGTGGTTGCATAGGAGAAACTCCTATGTTATAATCTTCGAGGTGAAAATAAAGACTTATATAAATTCATGATTGGATGAATGTTTCTACAAACTACCGTAATAGTTT
>CAYVUF010000384.1:0-1632 GCA_964454605.1 uncultured Bacteroides sp. | reverse complement strand
ATTTTAAGGATTATAAATATAATTATTTAATGTTGAAATGGGAAGGAACAGAAGGTGAGAAGAGTTATCAGCAGAAAATGCTGGCATCGAATAAAATTGACCGGATTTTAAAATGTTCAGTTCGCCATATAAACGGAACCGCCTATTATTATTACGATATTAGTTCGAAGGTTTCTCTGGAAAACTTGTATCAGGGGAAGAAAATGTCATATGAACAGGTGAAAGATTTTCTGGAACAAATGGATTGCATTTATGGCAAGCTGGCACAATACTTTATGGAAGAAGCAGGATTGCTCACGCAACCGGAATATATTTATTATGATATTAGCGATCGTCAATATTATGGATTGTATTATCCGCAGGTGTCAAAAGAACGGAATGCAGAAGAAACGGAAGAGAATTTGTATGAACCATTATTGGATTTTCTACTAAACCATATTGATACCGAAAACCAGAAATTAGTGGATAATATGTATCGGATTTATGAATTGTCGGAAGAACAGTTCTTTTCTTTGGCAGATGCTTTGGCATTCTTCGAGGAAACAGAAGAAAGCAGAAGTGATATACCGGCTGCCGGACAGCCGTCTATGGAACCATATAGGATAGAACCACCTAAGTCACAGCAGTATGGAATATCGCAGCGTAGCATGCCGCAGCAGCATGGAATGCCACAGCAAAGCACGCAGCAGCAGTATGGAATACCGCAGCAAAGTATACCGCGGCAGCATGGTATGGAACAGAAGCAGACACAACTGGCTCCAAATCAAAATTTGAAACAGAATATCAGACCATGTATAGAAGAAACAGATGGGGAAGTGTCAGCAGACAGGCTCTTAGAAACAGACAAAAAAAGTTCCAGTCCTCAGAAAAAGAATAAGGTATATTATGGAATTTTTGCAGTTCTGTCTATGTGCGGACTGTTTGGTGAAATTTGGATATACTGGGCATATCAACTTACCAGACAGGAACTGCTTCTGCTTTCTGGCTGTGCTGTTATAACCTTTTTGTGCTTTGGATTTTCTCTGGTGCAGTGCCTGTTATCAGGCAGAAGAAGGGCAAGACAGGAAAAGGAAGATGCGTTGCTTCAGCAGGATATCGAGGATGAATTTCGAGATTTGCATCCGGTTTCCCTGGAAGGAATTGTAACCTATGATATGGACAGTGCGATAATACAGGACTTCAACAGGGAAGAGGTATGTCGTGACAGGAGAAACAAGGACTTACAGAAGGAACCCCAAAATTTCGGAGAAACTATTTTTATTGATTTAAAACAGCAGGGGATGGAGCACAAGCTATATGCTCTGGATAGAAAAAATAAGAAGCATATCGAGTTAACAAAATTTCCGTTTACCATTGGAAAAATGGGTGGTTTTGTAGATTGTGCGATAGAAGATGATTCTATCAGCAGACTTCATGCGCGGATAGAAAAACAGGAGGATAAGATATTGCTGACAGATATGAATTCGACCAATGGAACCTATAAAAACGGTCTTCGTATGGAACCTAGCGAAACGGTTGAAATAGAACCAGGTGATGAAATACGGTTTGGAAAAGTAAACTATTGTTATCGATAGAAAACTTGGAGAAGATTCAAAAAAAGAAATAGAAATATGGAAAGTGAACTAATATAGC
>CAYVUF010000383.1:0-1635 GCA_964454605.1 uncultured Bacteroides sp. | reverse complement strand
TTCATACAAAACCTACAAGAAAAATATGAAATGAGGGAGGCAGTTATGGCAAACATTAAGAAAAGCGCAACAGAGTTAATTGGAAAGACACCTTTATTAGAGGTTGTAAATTATGAGAAAGCAAACCAGATTACAGATACTACGATTCTGGTAAAACTGGAATATTTGAATCCAGCGGGTTCTGTGAAAGACCGTATTGCATTGAATATGATAGAAGATGCAGAAGAAAAAGGCATCCTGAAACCGGGAGCAACCATTATTGAGCCAACCAGCGGAAACACAGGAATTGGCTTGGCAGCAGTAGCTGCCGCAAAAGGTTATCGGGCAATTTTAACCCTTCCAGAAACAATGAGTGTGGAAAGAAGAAAATTGCTGCAGGCTTATGGAGCAGAATTAGTGCTGACAGAGGGTGCGAAAGGGATGAAAGGAGCCATTGCAAAGGCAGAAGAAATACAGAAAGAAACACCGGGTTCTGTTATTCTGGGACAATTTGTGAATCCGGCAAATCCGGCAATTCATAAAGCAACCACCGGACCGGAAATCTGGGAAGACACGGATGGAAAGGTAGATATTTTTGTAGCAGGTGTAGGTACTGGTGGAACAGTTACCGGTGTGGGAGAGTATTTGAAAGGACAGAATCCCAAGGTTCAGGTTGTGGCAGTAGAACCGGAAAGCAGTCCGGTTTTGTCGGGAGGACAGCCTGGCGCACATAAAATACAGGGAATTGGAGCAGGCTTTGTACCAGAAGTACTGAATACAGCTATTTATGATGAAATTATTCAGGTATCCAATGAGAATGCCTTTGCCGCAGGCAGAGAAATAGCTGTGAAGGAAGGTGTTTTAGTCGGAATTTCATCCGGTGCAGCGCTTTATGCAGCCACAGAACTTGCGAAACGTCCTGAAAATAAAGGAAAGACAATTGTAGTCCTTTTGCCGGATTCCGGTGACCGTTATTTATCGACTCCGCTTTTTTCTATTGAGTCATAATGGTATTCCTGCGGGAACAACATGGGATTAGTGCTTGACTAGAAGGGTAATTTGCAAATACAGAGGACACGTTTAAGAGGTGAGGAAAGAGCCTAATCTGCGCAGGTGCATGATGCTAATGTGCTTGCATTTTGTTTTAGTCTTTCCGAAAGAAAGGATGAACAAAATGGCGGGAATTATTGAAGTTCGGAATCTTAAAAAGGTCTATACAACCAAAGATGCTGAAGTAGAAGCACTGCAGGATATCAACTTATCCATACAGGCAGGTGACATTTATGGTATCATTGGAATGTCAGGGGCTGGAAAAAGTACATTAGTTCGCTGCTTGAACTTTTTAGAGCGACCAACGGAAGGAACGGTTGAGATTGAAGGAAAAGATTTAAGCACCTTGACAGACAAAGCGTTGCGGAAGCAGAGAAGTCAGATTGCAATGATTTTTCAACATTTCAATTTATTGATGCAGAAAAATGTAATTGATAATATCTGTTTTCCACTGGTAATCTCAGGTATGACGAAGAAGGAAGCCCGAAAGAAAGCGGAAGAACTTCTTGAGATAGTCGGTATGACAGAAAAGGCGCAGGCATATCCTGCCCAATTATCTGGCGGACAGAAACAGCGTGTGGCAATTGCCAGAGCATTGGGCGTGAA
>CAYVUF010000382.1:0-1636 GCA_964454605.1 uncultured Bacteroides sp. | reverse complement strand
TTCATATACTGCCCTGTCTTGATATAATATCGAATAATAAGAATTACCGCTTCCGATGCATTATCTCCACTTTCACGCATTAATGCATACCACTCTTTTAGAATCTGATCTTTCTTACTAAGCCTGATTCTTATAATTCCCATACCGCCACCTACTCATTTGCATGTATCTGATTTAGCAATGTCTTATACATTCCTACTGCTATTGCATACACAGGATCAATTTTTGTTCCTAAAAACTGATAATTGGTTAATATTACATTATTTACAAGATGCGATTTATGCTCTTTAATATATTCCATAATTCTACTGTAATATGCAGCTCCTGTTCCTCCGGTAATAAGAATTTGTTTTATATCTAGCAGGCCTTCATATTTCTGATTTATATATGCAATTAATTCATCACATACTTTATCACATTCTTCCGCTATAAGACTTGCAATATTAATTGTTGATGTATTTCCATCCTTTTCATAAGTAATCTCCCCTTCTGTATGCGGGTCATCTATAATTGCCGGGATAGAAAATTGATGGATATTATCGCGACCATATTCTTGTTTCAATCGTTCTGCTACTCGTTTATGTACCGTTCCCATTGCTAAATCAGGATTGGATTCCGCTTCATCCACCATTTTAATTGTCGTTAGCTTAAATAAACCAACCGTTTTGTAACCTCCATCTATTACTAGAACGGGTAATTTTTCTAACACTTTCGAATTTTCATCTTCATATCCTTCGTCATCCGAAGCCGCTCCCAAGAGTGCACATACAGCCTGCGATAACGCCATCGTATTTCCTCTTTGAGGAATTGTAAATTTAAGATTATAATAATTATCTGCAGTTTCAAAAGCTACTTCATGATAACCAGTAAGTTTTTTTTCAACAGTCGGCCATACATTGTCAACTGCATCATTAGGAAGCGCAACTCCTATAATAATATTAAATCTCGCCAACTCTTTTTCATTATGATTTAGCGTTTCTTCATTCATTCCTGCTCTTATGTCTAATATTGGCTGCTGTTTGCGTTTTTTTGATCTTTCACTATAAAGAACTAACGCTACACCAATCGCAGTCATCATATTGATTTCTGTTTCTGTCATAGAAAACCTTTCAAATGAGTCCGTCATGGTTTGTTTAATAACCTGTTGTTCTCTCATCTGTCTCTCTAACATTAATTTTCTCGCTTCTTCTCCAACAAGGTATTTTTTCCCTTGAATATAGTGAGATAACAAGAAACCTTCCTTTCGTTCTCCTACTATCGCTTTCTTGTCTATGAACTCTGTTACGTCACAAACATTACACGGAATCGAAAACATAATTCCATTAACTACTACTTTTGTAGCATCATATCCTGGGTCAACTGCAATTGCCAGGTTGTAATCAGGTTGATATGTTGCCATTTTTGTTTCTCCTTTCCCAATCCTTTATTTTTTTGCAAATTACACACTTTTCTTTTTTGTCTGGTTTTGATTCTAACATTTTTTGTTCTTTGTGTCAATACCATTTGTGTCAACATTGTGATACTAAAGTGATTTTTTGTGAACACGACATACGTATTCATTTTTTATATTGTGATATTGTCGTACTCTATTGTAGTCTTATGTGATACTTTTAATTTATTTATTGTAGTCCTCTGT
>CAYVUF010000381.1:0-1638 GCA_964454605.1 uncultured Bacteroides sp. | reverse complement strand
TGGCAATTCTTGATTTGAATACACCATCTTTGACACCAAGAAATAATCTGCTGGCCGATGGTGCGGCAAGTAATAACTGTCTGAATATGTTTCATGAGCTAAGCCTTCTCACCCTGATTCATAAAGGAACTGGAAAGACACCGCAATGTATCAGTGCCAAAGAAGGATTTCGGATTGCAACTCTTAATGGAGCGAAAGCCTTAGGCCTTGAGAAGGAAATCGGTTCCATTGAGGTTGGTAAAAAAGCAGACCTGGCAATTCTTGATTTGAATACACCATCTTTGACACCAAGAAATAATCTGCTGGCTGGACTTTCTTATTCTGCCAATGGTTCGGAAGTTGATACCGTAATCATCAACGGTCAGATTACCATGGAGAACCGGAAACTTCTGACGATTGACGAACAGTTAGTTTATGAGAAAATCAACCAGATTATTGTCAGAATGGGTCTGGATAAGAAGACATACTAATTTTTGAATTAAGCAATGATAAATATACATTTCTAGGAGGAACATAAAAATGAGCAGTGAAATCAGAGATATTAACTTAGCAGAATCCGGCGAACAGAAAATCGAATGGGTCAAAAGAAATTGTGATTTGCTTCGTACTTTGGAGCAGGAATTTTCTGAATCCAAACCTTTTGCAGGAAAAAAAGTAGCGTTATCCGTACATCTGGAAGCGAAAACAGCTTACTTATGTCTGGTATTAAAAGCAGGCGGTGCAGATATGTATGTGACAGGTTCCAATCCTCTGTCTACACAGGATGATGTAGCAGCAGCACTGGTGAAAGCAGGACTTGAAGTACACGCATGGTATAACGCAACACCAGAAGAGTACGAAAGACATATCCGCAGTGTATTGGAAGTAGGACCAAATATTATCATTGATGATGGCGGAGATTTAGTAACTATGGTACACAAAGAGATGCCCCATCTGATACCGAATATTATTGGTGGATGCGAAGAAACAACCACAGGTATTATTCGTCTGGAAGCAATGAACAGAGCCGGAGAATTAAAATTCCCTATGGTTCGTGTAAACAATGCAGCTTGTAAGCATTTCTTTGATAACAGATATGGTACTGGTCAGTCCGTATTCGATGGCATTAACAGAACAACTAACTTGATTATTGCTGGTAAGATAGTAGTAGTAGCTGGTTATGGATGGTGCGGTAAAGGAACAGCCATGAGAGCCAAAGGACTGGGCGCACGAGTTATCGTGACTGAGATTGACCCGATTAAAGCAATTGAGGCAATTATGGATGGTTTTGATGTTATGCCGATGAAAGAAGCTGCAAAAGTAGGTGATTTCTTTATTACTGTAACAGGATGTGATGGTGTTATCGACAAAGAAGATTTTGCAGTGATGAAGGAAGGAGCAATTCTGTGTAATGCAGGTCACTTCGACTGTGAAATTGATATGGCATGGCTGAAAGCCAATGCAGTAGAATGCAGAGAGCAGAGAAAAAACATTATGGGTTACAAACTTCCAACCGGACAGTGGATTTTTGTTTTGGCAGAAGGTCGTCTTGTCAATCTGGCAGCAGGCGACGGTCATCCGGCAGAAATTATGGATATGAGTTTTGCAATTCAGGCACTGTCTGCAAAATATCTGGTAGAGCATGGTACGGAACTGAAA
>CAYVUF010000380.1:0-1639 GCA_964454605.1 uncultured Bacteroides sp. | reverse complement strand
GATTGCCCCATAAGCTGCCAGTGTGGAGGAGGAGGTTACCATTGGATAAATACCATGGTCCGGGTCTTTTAAGGTTCCTAGCTGCCCTTCTAATAAAATCGTTTTTCCTTCTTTGATTGCCTGTGCCAGATAGGCAGAAACATCGCATACATAAGGAGCAATCATTTCCCGGTATTCATGGAGTGTTTCCAGTAGTTTCTCCGGCAGAATCAAAGGCTTATGATATAAATGTTCCAGTAAAACGTTCTTAGTTTCACAGATTCTTTCTACTTTCTCTTGTAACAATTCCTCGTCAAAAAGTTCACTGACCTGAAAACCTGTTTTCGCATACTTATCAGAATAAAAAGGTGCAATTCCTGATTTGGTAGAACCAAAGGATTTTCCGCCCAATCGCTCTTCCTCATACTGGTCAAAAAGAATGTGATAAGGCATTACCATCTGACATCTGTCTGACACAAGAATTTTCGGCATAGGAACATTTCGGTCCGTAATGGATTTTATTTCCTCAAAAAGAATCGGAATATTCAGTGCTACCCCATTTCCGATAATACTGGTTGTATGACGATAAAACACACCAGATGGCAGGGTATGCAATGCAAATTTTCCATAATTGTTGACAATCGTATGACCTGCATTCGCGCCCCCTTGAAAACGCACAATGATGTCTGCTTTTTCTGCCATCATGTCCGTAATCTTTCCTTTTCCTTCGTCACCCCAGTTTGCACCAACAACTGCTTTTACCATGATTTTCCTCCCGCTTCTGCATTGATTCAAAAAGGATGAGTTTGTAAAAAACTCATCCTTCTGTTTCTTACTTTATGATTATAAAATAAAGTTCATCATAAGTAAAATCAATATTTGTTATACCTCTTATAAACAAAGGTTATATCATGGTTTTGTTTTCTATTACACGTTAATCTCCGCTTTCACACCCAGCAATTCCTTATTTTCTTCCAGAATCGGCGCAATCACTTCTTTTAAGAAGTTCTCAACCTGTAAAGGAGCACGTCCGACATATTTCGCAGGGTCCATGGTTCTCTGCAAGTCTTCCAGACTCATATTGAAAGCAGGGTCTTCGGCAATCAGCTCTAACAGATTGTTCTCTTTGCCTTCTTTTTTCACATTAGCACCTGCAATCATGGAAAGTTCACGAATCTTCTCGTGAAGCTCCTGACGATTACCGCCCATCTTAACCGCATCCATCATAATATTTTCGGTGGCCATAAATGGCAGCTCGCTCATCAGTCGTTTGGTAATGACTTTATCATATACCACCAGACCATCCACTACATTCAGACACAAATCCAGAATACCGTCAATTGCCAGAAAGCCTTCCGGAATGGAAAGTCTTTTGTTTGCCGAATCGTCCAGAGTTCTTTCAAACCACTGTGTCGCAGATGTGATTGCCGGATTTAAAGCATCCACCATAACAAAACGTGACAGGGAGGCAATTCGTTCACTTCGCATCGGATTTCTCTTGTATGCCATAGCCGAAGAACCTATCTGACTCTTTTCAAAAGGCTCTTCCACTTCTTTCAAGTGCTGGAGCAGTCTGATATCATTTGACATCTTATGTGCTGATGCTGCAATTCCTGCAAGCACATTGCACACTCTTGTATCCACCTTACGGGAGTAAGTC
>CAYVUF010000379.1:0-1647 GCA_964454605.1 uncultured Bacteroides sp. | reverse complement strand
GTGCTGTTAAAGGGGGTTTTCTTGCTTTATGGAGAATTATCAGATGTAATCCTTTTTCAAAAGGTGGTTATGATCCGGTGCCTTAAAGTGAAATTAAAAAGGAGGAAATAAAGAGTGCCAGGTATTTTGTTAACTCAGGATGATGGTATTATCATGGGCCCTGTTACGAAGTTATTGGGTTATGTCATGGAAGGTATCTTCTTTGTATTAGATAAAATCGGCATCCCTAACATTGGACTAGCTATTATTTTATTTACGATTGTAATGTATCTGCTTTTGATGCCTCTTACAATTAAACAGCAGAAGTTTTCCAAATTGTCTGCCAAAATGAATCCGGAACTTCAGGCTATCAGAGATAAATATGCAAATAAAAAAGATAATGATTCTATGATGGCAATGAATGCAGAAACAAATGCAGTTTATGCAAAATATGGTGTTTCTCCATCCGGAAGTTGTGTACAGCTTATTATTCAGTTACCAATTATGTGGGCTTTGTATAGAGTTATTTATAATATGCCTGCATATGTAAGCAGTATTAAGGAAGCATTTTTACCACTTGTGGATAAATTGATTGCACAGGCAGGAAGTGCTGAATTTATACAGGGATTTAAGAATGCGGGAATGTACAGTAAGCAGTTTACAAATGAATCCTTTACAAGTGGTGTAACTACTTATGTGCAGAATACTTTTATTGATGTTTTAAACAAAGCATCAACTGCAGAATGGCTTAGCATTAAAGATAAATTTCCAAATCTGGCTGTTGATGTAGATAACACACTTAGTCTGTTAGATAAGTACAATAACTTTTTAGGTTTAAATATTGCAAATTCACCTTCTTATACAATGAAGGAGGCATTTTCAGCAGGTGCTTATGGCATGGCAATTGCAGCATTGGCAATTCCTGTTTTATCTGCAGTGACACAGTGGATAAATGTTAAGTTAATGCCACAGCAGAATACAACTACTTCAAATAATCCGAATGACCAGCAGAATGCGATGATGCAGTCTATGAAGACTATGAACATGATGATGCCGATTATGTCAGCATTTTTCTGTTTTACATTACCAGCAGGTCTTGGTCTTTACTGGGTAGCTGGTGCTATTGTAAGAAGTATTCAGCAGGTTGTTATCAATAAACATATTGATAAGATTGATTTGGATGAGCTGATTAAGAAAAATGAAGCTAAAGCAAAGAAAAAACTGGAAAAAGCAGGTGTCAGAGCAGAACAGTTAAATGCTTATGCAAATATGAATACAAAAAAAGTTAGTTCGGCTGCTAAATCAACTGGTTCTTCTATGACACAGGAAGAAAGAGAAGAAGCATTAAGAAAATCAACAGAGTATTACAATAAAAATGCAAAACCAGGAAGTATTGCTTCAAAAGCAAATATGGTGAAACAGTACAACGAGAAGAATAACAAGAAATAATATCAGGAGGGGTAAAGATGGATTTTGTTCAGATTTCAGCAAAAACAGTTAATGATGCCATTACAGAAGCTTGTCAGAGATTTGTTGTAACGAGCGATAAATTGGAATATGAAGTTATTGAAGAAGGTTCTTCAGGATTTTTAGGAATTGGTTCTAAGCCTGCTATTATCAAAGCAAGAGTGAAAGCTTCGATTTCAGATAAAGCAAAAGATTTCTTAA
>CAYVUF010000378.1:0-1652 GCA_964454605.1 uncultured Bacteroides sp. | reverse complement strand
GCCGCACCATCGGTACCAAGACATACATTGACACCCTTTTCCATCATTTTGGCAACAGGAGCAAAACCATTTCCAAGTTTCATATTACTTGCCGGATTGGTTACTACACTGACATTATGTTTTTTCAGAATATCAATATCCTCGTCCGTTACCTGTACACAATGTGCTGCAATTGCCGGAACATCGAAAAGTCCTGTTTTCTCTGCCAAAGCAATTGGTGTACAACCATATTTTTCCTGAATCTGTTCGATTTCGCTGACACTTTCTGACAAATGCACATGAATGCCCATATGATTCTTCTTCGCTTCCTGTGCTACGATTCTCTGATAAGCATCATCACAGGTATAAGGCGCATGTGGTCCTAACAGAAAAGTAAGTCTGTCGCAATCTTTTGCAGCATCCCTTTCTTCATATGCCTGGCGAAGTCGCATCTGCCCTCCTTCGTCATCACCGTTTCCTACCAGTCCCCGGGAAATGACAGCACGCATACCCGATTCCTTCACTGCTCTTGTTGTCTGATGAATGTTCATCTGCATATCATTAAAACAGGTTGTTCCGCTTTTCATCATCTCAATAATTGCCAGATTTGCACCCCAGTAAGTATCTTCATCCGTCATCTGCTGTTCAATCGGGTCTATGGTACCGAATAACCAATCCATAAAAGAAAGGTCATCTGCTACATTTCGCATAAACGACATATAAGAATGAGTATGACAGTTAATCAGTCCCGGAATCACCAGTTTGTCTGTTCCATCAATTACTTTATCTTCTGTGAATCCTTCTGGTGCCTGTCCAATACCTGTAATTTTATCCTGCTCAATATAAAGAGTTGTTTCTTTTATAATATCTTCCGCACCCTGCGGTAATACCACTAGTGCATTTTTAATAACGATTCCCATTTTATCCTCTTTTCCTCTACAATATTTCTATTCATTTACAATATTTCTGTTTTCGCCTGCCAGAAATGCTTCAATATTCTTCGCCACTTCTTCTACCAGACGAATCCGGGATTCTGTACTTGCCCATGACATATGCGGTGTAATTACCAACTTGGTACTGTCTTTTATCTGTCCAAGCGGATTTGTAATCTCCATAGGTTCTTTCTCCAATACATCCAATCCTGCTCCAGCAATTTTTTCTTCCATCAGTGCATCATACAAATCCTGTGTATTCACTACTGGTCCTCTTGCCACATTAACCAAAATTGCTGTTTTCTTCATTTTGTCAAAGGCTTCTTTGTTGATTAAATTCCTGGTACGCTCTGTTAACGGACAATGAAGTGACAAAACATCTGATTCCTGCAATAAAGTATCTAATTCCACTCTTTCATACTCTGTACAGGAGCTCTTACCAGAAGCAGAATAGAAAATTACCTTGCAGCCAAAAGCTGTGGCAAGAGCCGCTACTTTATGCCCGATTGTTCCCATACCAACAATTCCCCAAGTTTTTCCTTCCAGTTCACTGAAAGCTCTGTCAAAATTAGAAAATCTGTCCTGCGCACTGTATGCACCAGATTTCACGTAATCATCATAAAAAGCAATTTTCTCAGACAACATCATTGCCAGCAAAAGCGTATGCTGGGCAACTGCGGGAGTACAATATTTCACTACATTGGCAACCTTAATCCCTCTGCTCTTACAATACTCTATATC
>CAYVUF010000377.1:0-1663 GCA_964454605.1 uncultured Bacteroides sp. | reverse complement strand
ATCAAGGCGAGCATGAGCCTATCATTGACGAAGAATTATTCTATTCCTTACAGCCTGCCTTAAAAGAAGCATCTATGAAATTCTCTTACAGTAAGGGGCCGAATAAACAACGGTCATTGCTCGGTGGAATACTGTACTGTGGTAACTGTGGCGGTAAGTATTCCTTTGGCGAAAACACGCCAAGGCATCCGGAACGCTACGGTAAAATCGGATATTACTCCTGTTATTCAAGAAATAAGCGTGTTAAAAAAATGATTGTGGACCCGACTTGTAAGAATAAAAACTGGCGAATGGTGGACCTGGATAATCTCATCATAGAAGAAATTAAAAAGTTAAAATATACGGATGGGTATATTTATTCCATTAAATCAGAAAAAGGTGCCGAGGATGAAGTCCAAGTCGAGCAAATCAAAAAAAGGCTTTCACAAATCGATTCTCAGATATCTAAGTTTATGGACCTTTACTCACTTGGAACCATCGACATTGATATCATACAATCAAAAATAGAACCTCTGACTACCGAGAAAGCAAATCTGGAGCAGACGCTGCATGAACTTCAAAAAGCAAAACCTACCACCCTTGACGATGAGACTGTTTTCTCTTTAGCTGACCAGTTTCTTGAAAAATTATCATCAGGCACGATGGATGAAAAACGCGCCTTAATAAGCACCCTGATTAACAAGATAGAATTGTTGGATGAAAAAATAAAAGTCTATTGGAATTTTTAAAGGCCTCCCACTAGGGAGACCTTTTTATTTTATGCCTATATTTAGTTTTTTCAATTCATGGTATAGCCTGCTTACCGGTAAGCCGACAACATTATAATAATCCCCTACTATCCCTTTTATGAACTTAGCGCCGAATGGATCCTGTATTCCATATCCTCCTGCTTTCCCTTCCCAGTAGGGTTTAGGTGTGTGCCAAATAAAATCTCCTGCTTTATCCATAGGTTCTCCGGAATCCACGTAAGCCTTAATTTCTTCTTCTGTCATCGGATAAACCGTTACATCCGTACACTCATGGAACGTATGGAACATGGCTGGTGTATCTTTGTATTTCCAGGCTAAGGTCACTCCGGTATACACCTGATGACTTTTCCCCTGTAATTCCTTAAGCATCTGGCATGCCTCTTCTTTGTCCTTGGGTTTGCCCATAATCTTTCCCCAGCAGGATACCACCGTATCGGCACCAATTACCACGAAATCTTCCTGCAGACTTTCTGCTGTCTGCCCACAGATGTCTACTGCCTTCTGATAGGACAGCTCTTCTACCACTTCTTCCGGTGCTTCCTTGGTAATTACTTCCTCTTTCAGACTGGGCATCGTTTTAAAAGATAACCCAACCTGTCTTAAAAGTTCCTTTCTTCTCGGAGAAGCTGATGCTAATATAATCTTCATGTTTTTCACCTCATTTTTCTGTTCATTATTCATGGTGCATTTTCGGAACAAATACCCTCTTATCCGCTATGGTTTCCTTATGCTCTGCCAGACGGACTGCCTCTTCACAGAACCCTAACTGGGAGTTATAAATGACTTTTCCTCTTTTATCTACTTTTTCATAAGTACCATCCGGCTGTAAAATATGTGCCTTCACCGTATCCTTTAGCTGACATTCCAGAATATATTGAAGTTTCTCCTGTAACTGTGGCCTTTCAATTGGGAAA
>CAYVUF010000376.1:0-1670 GCA_964454605.1 uncultured Bacteroides sp. | reverse complement strand
TGCGAGAGGAAATGTGTTAACGCAGAAACATAAAAATACTGGTTATCAGCATAGAAGGGACAAGTTTGTTTGCGCAGAAAATTTGTGCAGAAATGGGGAATGGGATGAAGAAAATTTTGGTAGTAGTTGACATGCAGAATGATTTTATTGATGGAGCACTGGGGTCTGAAGATGCGGCTGCAATTGTAGACGATGTGGTAGAGAAAATTAATCATTTTGATGGAGAAATTTTAGTGACATATGATACCCACCAGAATAATTATCTGGAAACCCGAGAAGGAAAGTATCTTCCGGTTGCGCATTGTATTGAGGGAACGGATGGCTGGAAATTGAATGAAAAAGTGGAACAGGCTTTGTCTGGAAAAAATATCATGAAATTTTACAAGCCAACGTTTGGCTCTGTGGAGCTGGTAAACTACCTTAGCTGTGAAAAGGAAAAGGATATAGAGGTTATTCTGATAGGTCTTTGCACCGATATTTGTGTAGTATCTAATGCAATGCTGTTAAAAGCGCATTTTCCGGAAATGGAGATTACCGTAGATGCAGGCTGTTGCGCTGGCGTAACGAAAGAAAGCCATGATGCCGCACTGGTGATAATGCAGTCTTGCCAGATTAATGTGGTGGGAAGATGAAATGTAAAATCAAGGATTTTTAAGGAGGAAGTATAGAAAATGAAACTCGGTATCGTAGGATTACCTAATGTTGGAAAAAGTACATTATTCAATTCTTTGACAAAGGCAGGCGCAGAATCAGCAAACTATCCATTCTGTACCATTGACCCGAATATCGGTATTGTTGCAGTGCCAGATGAAAGATTGAAACTGCTCGGAGATATGTATCAGTCTAAGAAGGTCACTCCGGCAACCATTGAATTTGTGGATATCGCAGGTCTGGTGAAAGGAGCTTCCAAAGGAGAAGGACTTGGTAACCAGTTTTTGAGCAACATTCGTGAAGTGGATGCGATTGTGCATGTGGTGCGCTGTTTTGAAGATTCTAATATTGTCCATGTGGATGGTTCTATCAATCCCATTCGTGATATTGAAACCATCAACTTGGAGTTGATTTTTTCTGATATTGAAATTCTGGACAGAAGAATTGCCAAAACAAGCAAAGGTGCCAGAATGGACAAGACACTTGCAAAAGAACTTGCATTGTTGGAAAAAGTAAAAGCTCATTTAGAGGACGGGAAACTTGCGAAGAGCTTTGAAACAGAGGATGAAGATGAACAGGCATTGCTGACATCTTATAATCTGCTTACCTATAAGCCAGTTATCTTTGCAGCTAACGTAGCAGAGGATGATTTGGCGAATGATGGAGCCGACAATGAGGGTGTAGCAAAGGTAAAAGAATTTGCAGCAGAAAATGGAAGTGAAGTATTTGTTATCTGTGCACAGATTGAGCAGGAGATTGCAGAACTTGACGAAGAAGAAACTGCTATGTTCTTAGAGGATTTGGGATTAAAAGAGTCTGGTCTGCAGAAACTGATTAAAGCCAGCTATCATATTCTGGGTCTGATGAGTTTCCTGACAGCAGGAGAGGATGAAACCAGAGCATGGACTATCAAAATCGGTACAAAAGCACCGCAGGCAGCCGGCAAAATACATACGGATTTTGAAAGAGGATTTATTAAAGCTGAGGTTGTAAACTATAAAGATTTGTTAGAGCAGGGT
>CAYVUF010000375.1:0-1671 GCA_964454605.1 uncultured Bacteroides sp. | reverse complement strand
ATGCTGACAAATCCGAACCATTTGATTTTGAAAGCACCTCATCCAAGTCCATTATCCGCTTACCGGGGATTTTTTGGCTGTAAACATTTTAGTCAGGCAAATGACTTTCTTATAAAAAATGGAATGGAGCCAATTGATTGGCAGATTGAAAATATTTAGGGCATAGATTGGAAATCTGTAAGAATTGTGCGGATATCTGTATAATCATATTTACAGAGGGAATATTTTGGTGATAATATGACTATGTTATAGTTGTTACAGGAGGAGAAAAAGATGAAAAAAGTACCGTTTGTGACAAAGAAAATGGTAGAGGATATCGTTAAAACTTATCCAACTCCTTTTCACATTTATGATGAAAAAGGAATCAGAGAAAATGCAAAAGCTGTAAAAGAGGCGTTTGCATGGAATAAAGGATTTAAAGAGTATTTTGCAGTAAAAGCAACACCCAACCCTTTTTTAATCAATATACTGCATGAATATGGATGCGGCTGTGACTGCTCCTCATTGACAGAGCTGATGCTCAGCAATGCGCTTGGCATCAATGGACATGATATTATGTTTTCTTCCAATGATACCCCGGCAGAAGACTATGCGTATGCAGCGAAGGTTGGGGCAATTATCAATTTGGATGATATCACCCATATTGATTTCGTAGAACAGATTCTCGGCAAACTGCCGGAAACCATGAGTTGTCGTTACAATCCAGGTGGAGTGTTTCAGATGAGCAATGGTATTATGGACAATCCTGGGGATGCAAAATATGGCTTTACAACAGAGCAGTTGTTTGAAGGCTACCGCATCATGAAAGAAAAAGGGGTAAAACATTTTGGTATTCATGCTTTTTTGGCAAGCAATACAGTTACAAATGAATATTATCCGCAGCTTGCAAAACAGTTGTTTGAAGTAGCAGTGCAGTTGAAGAAAGAAACAGGTGCCAATATTGAATTTATTAATCTTTCCGGTGGTGTAGGTATTCCTTATACACCAGACCAGGAACCGAATGACATTCGTACGATTGGGGAAGGGGTACGGAAAGTTTATGAAGAAGTACTTGTTCCGGCAGGCATGGGTGATGTAGCCATTTATACAGAAATGGGTCGTTTTATGATGGGACCTTATGGAGAAGTGGTTACCAAAGCAATTCATGAAAAGCATACACACAAAGAATATATAGGAGTGGATGCTTGTGCTGTGAACTTGATGCGCCCGGCGATGTACGGTGCTTATCATCATATTACTGTTTTAGGAAAAGAAGATGCAGTCTGCGACCATAAGTATGATGTAACAGGCTCGTTGTGTGAAAACAATGACAAATTTGCAGTAGACAGAATGCTCCCGGAGATAGAAATGGGGGATTATTTGGTAATCCATGACACCGGAGCGCATGGCTATGCTATGGGATATAATTATAATGGTAAATTGAAATCCGCTGAGCTTCTGTTAAAGGAAGATGGCAGTGTAGAGTTAATCAGAAGGGCTGAAACACCGAAAGATTACTTTGCAACATTGGATTGTTTTGATATTTTCCATAAGATGATAGACGATTAAATAAAATTTTATATGGTATCGATACTACAAAAAAACCTCCATTATTCTGTTAACGAATGATGAAGGTTTTTCTGTTAACTTCCCCTTTTACCTATTTCAAGGTACTAACTGATAAAATGAATT
>CAYVUF010000374.1:0-1681 GCA_964454605.1 uncultured Bacteroides sp. | reverse complement strand
ATTTTATCATAGAAGACCCTTGTATTGTTTAATTTACAGAGATTTTTTCACAGGCGAGGGTGCGGACAAAATTCTGGACTACTATAGGGCTTCGGAAGGAGCCTTTTTATGTATTCAAAAGAACAAAGGGATATTGCACTACAGGTATATCATCAAACAGAGTCAGTAACTGAAACTATTAGGATTTTAGGCTATCCAACACGTAGAAATCTATACACATGGATTGCTGAGGAAAATACCCCGCCCAAAACACGAAAAAAATATCCTGTAATTGATAATCCGCCGGATCATCCGCGCAATCCTCCATTAGAAGTAAAATTAAATGCAATTCATCGTTGCTATGAGCTTGGAGAAAATATAAAATATGTTTCAGAAGACATTGGATATAGTAGAGCTAGTATTTATCAATGGCGAAAACGTTATTTAAAAGAAGGTACATTAGGTCTTATGAATCGCAAAAACATTACTCCTGGAACATTAGTAGAAGGTTCTGTTTCAAATACAGATATTTCTTCGGATGAAATCAATCAGTTGAAAGTTCAAATGCAAGATATGCAATTAGAAATAGATATTCTTAAAGAAACGATAAATGTACTAAAAAAAGACCCAGACATCGATCAGAGTGCTCTCAGCAACAGAGAGAAGGCAGTGATAATCGATGTCTTGAAAAATAGATACTCACTGCCATTATTACTACAGAAATTACAATTATCAAAAAGTAGTTATTATTATCAAGAACAATCCATACACAGAGAAGATAAGTATGCACTTTTACGTGTTAGAATCATTGAATTATTTACAGAGAATAGAGGGCGATATGGTTATAGACGGATTCATGCTTTGCTTAAGCGTGAAAATATCATAATCTCAGAAAAAGTTATTCGTAGAATTATGAAAGAAGAACAACTTGTTGTAAAAACCAAACGAACTCGCAAATATAATTCTTATCAAGGTGAAATATCACCAGCAGTAGATAATCTAATTAACAGAAATTTTTCAGCATCTAAACCTAATGAAAAATGGTTAACAGATATAACAGAGTTTGCTATTCCAGCAGGAAAAGTTTATTTATCACCTATAGTAGATTGTTTTGATGGTTTACTTGTTACCTGGAATATAAGCACTTCTCCAGACGCATTACTTGTCAATTCTATGCTTGACGATGCTGCTAAATTGTTGTCTGCGAAAGAAAAGCCAATCATACATTCAGATAGAGGTGTACACTATCGCTGGCCAGGGTGGATTAACAGGATGGAGAAAAATGGTTTTATACGATCAATGTCAAAGAAAGGCTGTTCTCCAGATAATTCTGCTTGCGAGGGTGTATTTGGAAGAATTAAAAATGAGATGTTCTATAATACAGATTGGTCTGGTGTAAACATTTCAGAATTTATTGGTATTTTAAATGATTATCTTCAGTGGTATAATGAAAAAAGAATAAAAAAATCATTAGGATATTTGAGTCCTATAGAGTACAGACATAAACTTGGATTGGTCATTTAGATAGTCCAAGAAAATGTCCGCACCCTCGGCTCATCACTGGCATCTATAAGTATTCTCCGGAGATTACATTCTTTTTATATTTCAAAATGATTTTATTAAAAAAATTTCAAATTATCCCAAAAAATTCTTCTGCAACTCTATGTTGGCAATTCACTCAACCCCAATCATTTTTTGTTCC
>CAYVUF010000373.1:0-1703 GCA_964454605.1 uncultured Bacteroides sp. | reverse complement strand
AGGATGGAACGCGAACGGGTGCAGAGGGCATGGTTGAGAATTTTAGTGCGGCGTATAGCCTGATAGTGGATAAGCTGGCAGAACGTTATCCGTTCTGCCAGCTTATCCAATATCAGGCTATACGCATCACTAAAATTCTCAACCATGCCCTCTGCAACAGTTCTCGTTCCATCATTATCCCCAAGCGGCACACTGGTTATCAAATCATTGGTTCCCATATAAACAACAATCACATCCGGCAGCAAACCGCCTTCTCCTGTCAGTCCCGCAATCCGGTAATCACTACAGCCATACTGGGGATTATCCCCACTGGTTGAATCACCCACGCAGGTACTTCCTGAACTGGAACCATTGACACATAACGTCATTTCTGTACTGTCCAAAAGCATTTTCCACCATGTCTGTCCTACATCTGTTACTTCTCCACTCATAGGAAAAAAGTCCAGATATCCCTCTGGTATCCATTCATCAAAGGTAGAAATGCTATCTCCCAGAATCGAAATTGTTATTTTCTCCTGGTTTTCTCCTTCCACAACCTCCGCTTCGCTCTCTTCCATTGGTTCTTCCAAATTCTCTGTGTTCTCTGGCGTTTTTTCTTCCGGAAGCGGCTTTGTTTCCACTGGTTTTGCAGTCTGCGTTTCCCTGTGCTGTTCTTTTTCCACAGGCATATGGATTTCTCCCGGATTCTCCAGCAAAATAGCGTTATCCTCCATACGCATCTGTCCTGCTGTTATAAACCAGACAAGAGTAACTGCCGCCAACAAACACAATGCTGTGATTGCCACTTTCTTTCCATAATTTGCTTTTTTTCCAGTTGCTTTCTTCCGAATCTTTTTATTGTTTTTCTTTCTTTTCATATCAGACTCACTCAGGATTATTTCCGAAACATGGATTGTCTTGCACCATGCATCTTATCATTATGCTTTAACACATCATTCACCGCATCCATACGCAAACCTGCATCTATAAAATCACAGTGCTTACAGAACGGATAATTCTGTCTGCCATCTTTAATGGCTTCACGCAGTTTCTGGTAAGGTTCACTGTTCCATCCCTCTTTCAAAGATACCTTGTGCAAGTCTGCCAAATCGGTTACCTCAAAGTTATCACAACAACAGATACCCAGTTTGCCATTTGGCATAATCCACATATCCGTATATGGCATAAGACAGGTTTCTTTAATGACCTTCTCCGTTGCCTGCTTATTCGGTGCGCTGCCAGCACGATTCGTCAAAACTTCTTTCAGATAACGCATCTGAATCAGAATGTCAACCTCTTTAAACTCATCCGGATGTGCCTTCACATATTCATAAATAACCTGTACATTGTCATGCAATTTCATATCCAGACAATAATTATTGATAATCAACTGGTCTACATACGGAATAATGGACTTCACCTTATCAACGTCTAACAGCAATCCATTGGTAGACATAAAAATAAAAGCATCCGGCAATTGTTCCCTTGCATATTTGTAAAATTCTACAATACGGGTATCCAGCCATGGTTCATTGTTCCCATACAAAGTCAGATGACCTTTAAAATTCCAGTCCCGAAGCTGGTCAATAATGGAATAGTATAATTCATCTTCCATTTTCTTAAAAGGTCTTTTCTCTGCGTTACGGTTTGCTGTACAAAATTCACAGGTACTATTGCATCGATTGATGGTTTCAATGTTTACCACAAGCGGATGCGGTGTTTCC
>CAYVUF010000372.1:0-1716 GCA_964454605.1 uncultured Bacteroides sp. | reverse complement strand
CCTTTGTCAAAGGAATCTAACTGGAAGCATTCTACCGGCTCTGCATCCCAGATACGAAGCGTATTGACAATGCCGTTTCCATAGCCGACAACCGGCATATCATAAGGGATTGCACGTACAGACTGATAGCCTTCCTGTTTGAAATTGCTTCTTCCATTCTCATCTACATAAACATTAACATAACCGCCAAACTTCACTTCTTTGGCATATTCCGGTCTGCGCAGTTCAAACGGATTTCCATCCTTCAGCCAGTTATCCGGCACTTCCACCTGATAACCATCTCTGATTTCCTGCTTAAACATACCATAACGATAACGGATACCACAGCCATAAGCTGCATAACCCAGAGTTGCAAGCGAATCAAGGAAGCAAGCTGCCAGTCGTCCCAGACCACCATTACCAAGTGCTGCATCCGGTTCCTGGTCTTCTACTACGTTAATGTCGATTCCCAGTTCTTTCAGTGCTTTTTCTACTTCTTTATAAGCCTGTAAGTTGATAATATTATTGCCAAGAGCACGACCCATCAAAAACTCCATAGACAGATAATAAACCATCTTCGGATCCTGCTTGTCATATTCCTTCTGTGTGTTTAACCACTGGTCCACGATAGCATCTTTAATTGCATAAGATACTGCCTGAAAAATCTGCTGGTCTGTTGCTTCTTCCAAAGTTTTACGGTAAAGAGTCTTTACATTGTAAAGCACACTTCTTTTAAAAAGTTCCGCATCGAACGTTGACACTTTTTTTGACATATATTTTCCTCCTCAATCAGCTTTAGTCCGGACAATGATAGCACTGTCCAGACTATTATAGCACTCTTTTTACTGTTTTTCGATAGAAATAACAACTTTTTCGCCATTCACGTTCCATTCTTTGGAAACCGCAAGTGTTTCACCCGTTACCATACTGTCTGCCAAAACTTTTCCGGCAATCACTGCTTCATTCTTAGAAACAATATCTGCTACTTTCGCATTATCGCTGATGGAAACCTTAATGTGATCCATGACTTCAAAATCAGCATCCTTACGCATGGTCTGGATTTTACTGATAACTTCATATACAAAACCTTCTTCTATCAATTCCTCTGACAAATTGGTATCCAGAACTACTGTAACCGTATTATCAGCCTCTGATACATATCCTTCCTTCTGTGCCATTTCAATCAAAAGGTCTTCTTTTGCCAAAGCTACTTCTACACCATCCACGTCAAATTTCAAAGCACCGTTTGCATTCAATTCATCCATTGCCTGATTGCCATCAACGCCGCCTAAGTACTTCTGGATGCCGCCAAGCTGCTTGCCATATTTTGGTCCAACCGTACGTAACTGCGGTTTAAAGCTGTAACTTGTAAAATCTCTTACATCCTCTGTGAAGGCAACTTTCTTCACATTTAATTCATCTTCGATGATTTCCTGATAAAACTCACCCAGTTCATTATCTGCTTTCACAAACATGGTTCCGATTGGCTGACGGTTCTTAATATTGGCTGCATTACGGGCTGCACGACCCATAACAACGATTTTCAGAACTTCTTCCATATCTTCTTCCAGTTTCTTATCTACCATTTTTTCATCAGCAACCGGGAAATCACACAAGTGAATACTTTCCGGTGCATTTGCATCTACACTTCTTACCAGATTCTGGTAGATTTCTTCTGTCATAAACGGAATCATCGGTGCTGCACACTTACAGATTGTAACCAGTGCAGTATAAAGT
>CAYVUF010000371.1:0-1717 GCA_964454605.1 uncultured Bacteroides sp. | reverse complement strand
ATCTACTCCTGTCAATTATTCTTCAAGCAAAAAAATGTATAAGTTGTTATAAAATTTCTTAATTTACCAAAAAACTAGATTTGACAATATAGATATAATATGTTATACAGTAATTATTATTTAACTTATCAAGACACAGGCAAGACTGCTTGTGTTTTTTTGTTATTTATAAAGAAATAATAAAAAACACAATGCAAGGCGCGGTTAGCGCCTTTTCGTCTGTAGAAAGGAGCATTTATGAGTGGAACAACAACATGGGTGTCTCACCACAGAAAATGTCACATTTGCGGAAAAGAAGATTATTGCAAATATGGCACATTTGATAATGGTGATACCCTAGAGTATTGTCACAGAAAATCAGGCTCCAAGGGCGTTACAATAGTTGGAGTAGATGGCAATATCTATCGATGGTCTCGGGAAACGGATTGGGGATTTCATGTTTGGGAGCCACAAGATCAGTATGCAAGAAATAGAGCAGCATATCTTGAAAGCCTTGGCATAAAAGAAAAACATGAAATAAAACCATCCGAAAGTATTTCTGTCGCTAATACCCAGGTAGATGAAAAATTGCAAAAGAAGTATGAACCAGAAGTAAAAGTAACATCTCCTGCTAAGCTAGACAAGGTTTATCGTTATTTTTCAAGTTTGCTAAAACTTGAAGAATTTCATAAGAATGCATTGATTAGTGAGTGGGGAGAAGAATTGGGTCAATCTATTCTTAGGGAGTATACCATATTCTCGCTTCCTCCTGAAGATAAGGAGCGTTCCCTAGAACAGTATAGGGTAACGAATCTAACGAGAGCTGAATTAATGAAAAGAATGGAATCACAATTTACAGATTTAAAAGGTGTTCCAGGATTTTATCTTAATGACAGAGGGCATTGGGATATTATTTCGAGTGGTGGAATTATTTTCCCGGTATATAATTCACAGAAACAAATTATTTCATTAAGAATAGGTGAAGATCATCCAAAAGCGAAGCTTACCATAAATGGAAAAGAACGGAATTGTTTCTACAAATATGGAAGTTGGGGGTATTGGGAAGATGGAAATTTTATCAAACTAAAAAATCCTAAACTAACCAAAAGGGGATATCCGGTAGGAGCATCCATTTCTGGGAAATACAAAAATTTTTCTTCTTCAAAAACGATTGAGGTAGATGGTATAGTGAAAGCAAAATATGCAATGACATGTTCTGCTGGTTCTCAAATAAGTCTTTATGGCAAAGATAGCGATGACTGGTCAGTTGTATACATGACAGAGGGCGAGAAGAAAGCTATGGTTGGAAATATGGTTCTTGGTTATCCTGTAATAAGTATTCCGGGTGTTGCTTCTTTTGGTAAGCTATTCAAAGATGAACTGGGAAGAGTGGAAAGTATGGTTGATTTTTTGCAAAAAAAAGGCACACGACTTTTTGTAATAGCATATGATGCTGATAAGAAGATCAACCAAGATGTTCTGAGCTCGGAATATAAGGCAGTCAAGGCTTTTATCGAAAGAGGTATTTACATCGCTATTGCAGAGTGGAATCACTCATGGGGCAAAGGATTAGATGATATATTAATTGCCAATATACGTCCTTCCATAATCATGGTTACAGTCTAGAAAACTGCTCTAAATGAGCAGTTTTTTAGACTGTATATCAGTATGCACTATCTTTTTAATTAGAAAAAATTAGTCGTCATTGCGAGGTGGCGGATTTCTTACACACGATATG
>CAYVUF010000370.1:0-1720 GCA_964454605.1 uncultured Bacteroides sp. | reverse complement strand
ATTAATGGGCTTGCCTTTGCAGAGCTGACAAGGGAAGGTGGTAAGGATTTGAAAAACATGAGGCTTGCCTTTTCTGCCTTATCACTGACCGGAAAGGTTATTCTTCCGCTTGCTTATACCGAAACTGAACGTCGTGAAAAAGAAGCATTTCAGAAAAGGAGAATGCAGATGATTGCAGCGGCAAGACAGGGAAATGAGCAGGCGATGGAGGAATTGACTCACTACGACATGGACACATATGCAAGGGTTGCACAACGTGTGAATACAGAAGATATTCTGTCCGTGGTAGCAAGCTCATTCATTCCGTACGGCATAGAATGTGACCAGTATGCAGTGATTGCGGAAATCATTGCGGTGGAGTCCGTGAAAAACAGATATACCGGAGAGGAATTATGGAAGCTTTGCCTTGATTATAACGGGATTCGCATAGATCTTTGTATGAAGAAAGAAGATTTGCTGGGGGAACCGGTTCCGGGAAGAAGATTCAAGGGCAACATCTGGCTACAGGGTATTGTAGAAAAGCATTGAAAATTCAATTTGGCATTGACAAAAAGAGTATCTTTGATAAAATATATATTTGTGACATGCTTCCATAGTTAAATGGATATAACGGGCCCCTCCTAAGGGTCAGTTGCAGGTTCGATTCCTGCTGGGAGCATTTTTACATTTGATGCATTTACAGGAAACGACAATCCCTATGATAGGATATAAGAATAGGAAATGGTGAGAATGAAAACAGGATATTATGATATACATACGCACATTCTTCCACATGTGGACGATGGTTCGAGGTCCACGGATATGTCAAGAGATATGTTGCGTATTGCCCATGAAAATGGTATTCGGCATGTTGTTTTGACTCCGCATTATATGATTGGAAGGTTCGAACGGGAAAGTGGCGAGCTTCAGGAAGAGTATCAATTATTTCTGGCGAAGCTTCAGGATGAATTTCCTGATATGGAATTTTATCTTGGGAGAGAAATCTTCTTTGGAGAGGATATTGCCGATTTATTAGAAGAAAAAAAAATTAATACGATGAATGATACGGATTATGTATTGGTGGAGTTTCATCCTTCGGCAACCGCGGAATATATCGCGCAGAGTCTTTATAAAGTGGAGAATGCCGGATATACACCGGTTCTCGCACACATAGAACGTTATCCTGACTTGCTGAAGAACGGAAAGGTAATTGAACGCATTGTAGAAAGCGGTGCTTATGTGCAGGTGAATGCCTCTAGTGTGGCAGGAAAGCTTGGTATGGGGATAAAGCGACAGATTATCCGGTTGATGAAGAAGGGATTAGTTCATTTCGTTGCGACAGATGCACATTCGAATGGGAGCAGGGCACCTTATCTGGAAGAATGTGTGAGATATATCGAAAAAAAACTGGGTGAGGATATGGTATACAGGCTCCTTGTACGCAATCCGAAAAAAATGCTGGAAAATGAATATTTATAAGGTTAAAAGAGAAAGGAAAAGATGATGGAAAACAACGCAAATTACCAAAATGAAGAAGTGGAAATTGATTTAAGAGAGATTATGTTTCTTCTGTTGGATAAGCTTATTGTGATATTGTTGGTTGGTGTTTTGTGTGCCGGACTTGCGTTTTTGGGTACGAAATTACTATTGATACCAAAGTATCAGTCAGTTACCTCGATTTATGTTATGACAAAGAATGAGGCATCCACGGTCAGTGCAAACGACTACGTAACCAGTAACT
>CAYVUF010000369.1:0-1721 GCA_964454605.1 uncultured Bacteroides sp. | reverse complement strand
AAATATTTTCATTGCAAACGCAAAACATAATTCCTACAAATTTCTTCTTTAATCTTATTATACCCGAAATCTATTATTATGAACATATATTTTGTCAAAGAAAAAATCTAAAATTTTAATAAAGGAAGGACGAGCAGTTTACTGCCCATCCCGTCCCTCATTCAGTGTTTTTTCCCACTCTCGCTTCTGTTGTTGCAACTTTTCCTCAAAATTCCCAAACTCTCTCATTTTCAGTTCCTTTGTAACTGTTGTATAGATGTCAAGCGTAACATCTGACCGTGTATGCCCACACAATTCCTGTATTACCTTAATATTTACTCCTGCCTCTACTAATCTGGTAGTAAAGGTATGGCGCATACTATGACAAGAGAAATTAGGCAACAGTATCGGATTCTTGCCTCCTTTTTCCAACTGCATATCATTACAATCCCTTATGATGCGGCGAATTGCTTTATTGAGTGTTCCCTGATGCTGCAGAGTTCCAAAGCGGTTAATGAAAACGAAATTCGTATAACCGTCTACCATCACTTTGCATTGCAGATTATTCAACTCCTGACATTTCCGTTCTTCTGCAAAAGCTGCTTTTACATCTTCTGTCATTGGTATCTGACGGTTTCCAGCTTTGGTTTTTGGTGTATGGATATTAAAATAACAGCCATTTTCGTCTCTGTGATTATAATAAACAAGAGTATGATTGACATCAATAATTCCATTTTCAAAATCAATATCCTCCCAACGCAGTCCACACACTTCTCCCACTCTCATCCCAGTGCCTAACATAACCGTAAAAATCGGATGCCAATGATGATATTGCGACCGTTCATTCGCAAGAAAATTCAAAAACAGTTCCTGTTCCGGCACCGTCAGAGCTCTTTTGTGTCCATCTTCAAATGTATGTGACTGTTTTAACTCCTTCAACATATTATCGGATACATTCTGCCGTACATAATTATCTTCTACCGCAAGCTGTAATACCTGATGAAGAACTGTATGTATATTATCTATTGTAGCTATTTTTAATTTTCTTTCATCTGCCAGCTTATTATAGAATCTCTTTACATCCGAACGCTTCAGTTTACTGATACACATTTTTCCAATGTCTTCTGCCACAAACATTTCATACATATAACAGTAATTTTGATATGTATTGTCTTTTAGACCTCTTTTCAAGTGTTTCCACAATTTATACAAATCATTTACTGTTACATTATGTGCATCAGCCCGGATTCCATCAGATACATCTTTTTGAACTTCTACTTCTTTCTCTCGCAACTCTTCCAGTGTACTCGCCGTAACACTATGACGTTTTCCATCTCTTGAAGACCAGCGGTAAGTATAATAACCATCTGCACGTTCTATCTCACCTGTACGAAGTAGGCGGTGTTTTTTGTCGTATCGCTTTGCCATAACACTTTTCCTCCTTAAAAGAGCCGCAGGTAACCCACGGCTCATAACAAAATTATATGGAATATGAATTATTCAAATACTCTTCCAATTTCTTTCTTTTCAGCAATCTTCTTGTTCCATTCCATAAAACGAAATCACAATTCTCATGATTGCTAAGTTCACGAAGCTTATTAATTCCGATTCCGGTATAACTTGCTGCTTCTTCAAGCGTCAGCATTACCTTTTCTCCAATTGGAATTTTTTTCATTTCTACCATTGTGTTCACCTGTTATGAAGTGACCTCCTGTCAAGAGTAAATATCGAGGAAATCACCA
>CAYVUF010000368.1:0-1721 GCA_964454605.1 uncultured Bacteroides sp. | reverse complement strand
TCCATCTTTTGCTCTATCGCAAGTTCAGAAACGGTTTCTGGTGTCTGATAAAATTTCCATGCATCTGCGGAATCCACCTGGGCAAATTCCTCCTCTGACAGCAACAGGACTTTATCCAGCAGGACATAATCTGCTTCTGTCGGTGCGTACAGCACATTCTCCGTATCAAACAAATACTTCATCAGATATTCCTGGTCGCAATCTGTCACACAGACACTTTCCCCATTTTTCAATACCATGTGCGAAAAAGCATCTTCAATGGCGGCTTCTCTGTCACTGTACTGCACCCTGCTTCCCGGCAGACACAAAATGGTAAGGCACACTGCTCCAGTACAAAGCATGACCCCATAAGAAAGTCCCGTTCTTCTGACTCTGTCTGCTATCTGCATAAGCAGCCATGCAATCAGAAATGCTACGGCAACCCCAAAATAAGAGAACACGCGGTAATACGGAAGTGCCGCCTGTATGATAAGCATAAGAGGTGTCAGCAGAAAGGATATGAGCAGATACCATTCCACCAGTCCCTGTTTTCTGACCTCTCTATTCCGTATCAGTTTCCAGACCACTGCCAGTATGCCAACCACCACAACACCCAGAAGCAAAATAGATGTTTTGCTGTAATAGTAAGCAAACAGTGTTTTTATCCAGTTTCCAAAACGGAGCAGATATCCTTCTCTTGCCACGCTCTGAATATACGGAGTATCCAACATATAGTTAATGCCAGTCTGTAATGCCTTAAAGGGCATATGCAGAATAATCGATACATGACCCTGTCCATAACAGACACTGTCCGGTGTCTTTGCCAACAGATTGGAGCCAATTGCCAGCCAGATAATTGCATAAAGTCCTACCGTAATCATGGCACTGATAACTGCACTGACAAAAAGTTTCAGAAATTCCTTTGTCCGCTTCTGCATAAGCAGTACAATACCGCCAACCCCACAAAGTGGGATAACAAAATACACACTGCTTGGCAAGGTATAAAGTGCCCAGACCAATGCACCGCTAAAAATTACATAATGCTTAATCTGTTTCTTTTGCTCTTGGCAAATCTCCACCAGTTCATAAAATGCAGTCAGGTAAAGACAGGTTGCAAGTGCATAGCCACGTCCCTGTACCGCGAGCTGATTCACGAGTTCCATGCTGCAAAAAAGAAACATCGGAACCATGGCAAACCCTTTTTTCAGACACTTCCTGCCAATTCCATACAAAAGTGCAATACTGCATAGACTGCTTACCCAGGATACACCCCGAAGTCCTATTGCCGAATTTCCAAGCAAATTGAGAAAGCCGGACAACACCGAATACCCCACATGATTATTGGGCAGCGGCCAGTGAATTGCCGCATACACCGGACCTCTGCTTATAAAAAAATAGTATGTATACAGTTCATCATACCAGGGGGTCAGTGCAAAAATCCGCCAGCCATAATAGACCGCCATTCCCAACAGGAAAAAGAAAAAAACACCTTCTTCGATATCTTTTGTCTTCCACTTCTCCCAAAAAAACTTTTTCATCAATTCTATCCTTTACGTTCCTGCCCGATATCCATCAGACTCTCTGAGCAAGCAAATCTCCCATCTGTCTGCAGCCTACCTGAGTACATCCTTCTGACATAATATCTCCGGTACGATAACCTTCTTTTAATACCTGCTGCACAGCATGGTCAATAGCATCTGCTTCTTTGTCTAAATCAAAGCTGTAACGAAGCATCATGGAAG
>CAYVUF010000367.1:0-1737 GCA_964454605.1 uncultured Bacteroides sp. | reverse complement strand
CTACACAAGCATCACTAATTGCAAATGCCATAATCATATCCTCCTTGTTATTATAGAATAAAAATTATTGATATAAATTTATAAAAGCTATAATTATTTTAATATAAAAGTAGGGAATATACAAGCAAAAACAACTAATATTTCAGGAAATATTCTTTCCAGATTAGTGTTATTCTGCCAATTCGGAACGACGTTTACGGATACCGTCCAGAATCACTGCTTTCTTTTCAAGCAGTTTGCTTTTATCCATTGCCGGAACTCCTTTTAATTTATATTCCATACCTAATTTTTCGTATTTACTTTCTCCCATGGTATGATATGGAAGTACATCTAATGCTTTTAGATTTTTAAATTGACCGATGAAATACCCAAGCTGTTCCAGATATTTATCATCATCCGTAATACCAGGAACCACAACGTGACGAATCCACATATCAATATGTTTTTCGTCCAAATAGCGGGCAAAAGCAAGAATACCATCGTTTGGCTGGGAAGTAAGTTCTTTGTGCTTCTCAGGGTCAATGTGTTTAATATCTAACATAACCAAATCGGTGAGAGTCATTAGTTTATCTAATTTCGCGAGCCATTCCGGATTAGCATCTGGTTTGTAAGCAATGCCGGATGAATCGATACATGTATGGATTCCTTTTTCTTTTGCGAGTGTAAATAATTCCACTAAAAAGTCAACCTGCATCAGGGGTTCGCCACCAGTCACTGTGATACCGCCGCCCTTGTAGAAACTTATATTTCTTTCGTATTGTTCAATAATATAAGAAGGTTCCATAAGAGTTCCGGCGTTCATTTCCCATGTATCCGGATTGTGACAATAGGCACAACGCATGGGACAACCCTGTACGAAAACAACAAATCTTACGCCTGGTCCATCTACGGTACCAAAACTTTCTAATGAATGAATTCTGCCTTGCATTTCTTTTCCTCTCTTGAAAACAGGGCTCTGAAATTGCTTTCAAAGCCCTGTATCTTAACTGTTTTAAATCAATTAGATGCTTTCGTGGAATGTACGAGAGATAACATCTGCCTGCTGTTCTGGTGTTAACTTAATGAAGTTAACTGCATATCCAGAAACACGAATTGTTAACTGAGGATAATTCTCAGGATGCTGCTGAGCATCTAATAATGTTTCTCTGTTAAGTACATTAACGTTAAGGTGATGTCCACCTTTAACTGCATAACCATCTAATAAAGATACCAGGTTATCTACCTGAGCTGTATTTGCTGCTGACATTATAATTTCCTCCTTATAAAGTTTAGTGGAAGTCGTCCAGTCCCTGTTCTAAGGTTGGAACGCTGCAGGCTAATGGGGTTCTGGAGCAATCCGTACATCCCATAGTCTGCACATCTTTGGAAGCGGTACTATTTTCGTCAACGTTTACATTCACATGTCCGACACCTTGTGCCATACCGGAATCTAACATTTTGATAAAGTCTTCAACCATCTGATTTTCGTTCATAACGTCCACCTATATTATTTGTTTAAGTCGATTTCGATATCTCCTGCGAATACCTGATCTTCTTTACCAAGAGCGCCTGGGATGATAGTAAATGTATTAGAAATACCATCCTGTGCATCCTTGAATGGAAGTTTGGATACAGAAGATAAGGATGCTACTGCACCATGAGTATCACGTCCATGCATTGGGTTAGCACCTGGAGCGAATGGCTGTCCTTTCTTACGTCCGTCTGGTGTGTTACCAGTAGCCTTACCATATGTTACGT
>CAYVUF010000366.1:0-1737 GCA_964454605.1 uncultured Bacteroides sp. | reverse complement strand
CTTAACTTTTATATTTGTAGTTTGATTTAGCTTCTTCATTAACACTCTTTTTTGAAGTTTTTTGAGCTTTTTTTGAAAGTCTTTTTGCACTTGGTTTTTTGAACTTTTCTTCTTTCAAATTCATAGGAGCTACCCAATAATCAAATTTTGCTTTTCCTTCAAAATATCTAAATAGTTTTCTGATATTATATCCAATGCAAATCAACATTATTTCTAATTTTGCTTTCTCTAAAGTTGTTCTTTTTAATCTTGTATATTCCATATCCTGTTTTATTACTCCATACGCTCCTTCTATTTGAGAACTTCTGTTAACACGCATTTCTATTCCCTTAGGAGTAAGTAAGTTTCTCTCTGCTGTTTGCTTGCTCTTTATAAAACTTTCATTTACTTCAAATATTCTTTCGTTTTCATTCTTAGTTTTAAGATATTTCTTGCAATATGGCATGAATTCACATTCATTACAGCCTTGAACTTTATAAAAGACTGCACCAGATTTTGTAGGATGTCTATGTAAAATATCTATTCTCTTACCTTTGTTTCCATTTAAGCACGTTATTGTTTCATCATCATTCAAGAAATATCTGTCTGGATTTTTACCTGATACATTTCCTTCCCATGACCTGTACTTTACATAATTTTCAATATCATTTGATACTAAGAACTCATAATTCTTTGATGATCCATAACCTGAATCTGCACATACTGCTTTTGGGAATTGTCCATAATTGTTTTTGATTAATTTTAATGCTGGTATGAAATCATTATAATCACTGCGTGATTGAGATACATAATATGCTTTTATAATGCCTTTTGATACTACAAGTTGTGTACTATAGGCTGCATGCATCGTACTTCCTAATCCTGAATAATAATCACTTTTCAAGCACATTGCGGTTGCACCATGATCAGTCTTGTAATATGAATTTCTATTGGGTCCACATATCCTTTCTTTTTCTTCATAATCCAAAGCTTTATTCAAATATTCATAAAGTTTATCGAAATCCTTCTTTTTTCTCGACCTTTCTTTTTCATCAATCGAATTATCTATCTTTTTGGATAATTCTGTTAATTTTAGTGCTATGGTTTTTGATTCAATGATTCCATTTTCTGGAATATTTCTTGATATTCCATTTTGTTTAAGTAGTTGTCTAATCTTGTCAGATAATCTTTCATGGTATTTGGTTGGCTTCCATACAAATTTATATTTATTTGCATCAGCTTCAAACTTTGTTCCATCTACAAATACTTCAGATGTATCAATATCGAATTCATCAATGATCGTTTTTGTTATTCGATAAAATATTTCATCTGTATTTGGAAGTATAACTTCATTGATAAAATTTCCAAAAGAGACATAAGTTGGCTGAATCTGCTGCATTAAATATATATAACGCAAATCAAACTGACATGCACTTTCTAAGTCTCTCAATGTTCTATTTTTGAATGCAAATCCATATAAAATCGTCGCGAACATATCACATTCACGATAAGATGGTCTACCGCCTAAACCATATTGTTTGCTTTTGTTCCTAATCAAATCAGAAACGCCAGATTTATCTAAAATCATTAAAAATTTGTCCAATTTTTCTTGCTCCTTAGAGTTTAACTCGAAGGAAGCAACCAAAAACTGTTTTCTTGTGCTAAAATAATACATAGTACAACACCTCTCATCAAGGACATTGTACCAAAAATGGCTCCAGGTTCGATTCCCCGAGCCATTTCTTTTATTTTTTCACA
>CAYVUF010000365.1:0-1814 GCA_964454605.1 uncultured Bacteroides sp. | reverse complement strand
TCATGGTAAACTGGGTTGTAATCGAACCGTCCGAACCTCTGGATAAAGGAACAAATTCTTCTGCCGCTGCCGGACAGATAACAACACCTGCCGCATGCATGGAAGTATGTCTTGGAAGGCCCTCCAGACGTTTGCACATGGTAATCAAAGTGTTAACCTGTTCATCTTCCATATATAATTTCTTAAACTCAGGATTTAATTCAAGTGCCCGGTCTATGGTAATGTTCAATTCATTGGGAATCATCTTGGCAATGGAATCCACATAAGCATAGGGCAAATCCATAACACGTCCTACGTCACGTATTACCCCTTTGGCTGCCATAGTACCAAAGGTAACAATCTGTACCACCTTATCCGAGCCATATTTTCGACCCACATGCTCAATCACTTCCTGTCTGCGTTCAAAGCAGAAATCCACGTCAATATCAGGCATGGAAACTCGTTCCGGATTTAAGAAACGTTCAAACAGCAGACTATATTTAATCGGGTCAATATTGGTAATTTTCAAACAATAAGAAACGATGCTGCCTGCCGCCGAGCCACGTCCCGGTCCTACCGCAATGTCATTTTCTCTGCAATAATTGATATAGTCCCATACAATCAGGAAGTAATCCACAAATCCCATGGTTTTGATAATATCCAGCTCATAATCCATGCGGGCACGCAGCGTTCCATCATCCTCCGGATAGCGTTCCTGCAAGCCTTCTGTACAAAGTTTGTTTAAATAGCTCCAGGAATCATAACCTTCCGGCACTTCATAATGAGGCACTTTATAAACACCAAATTCAATTTCTACATGGCATCTGTCGGCAATGCGCTGTGTATTTTCCACTGCTTCCCAAGCATAAGGGAAAAGTCCCTTCATTTCCTCTTCGCTTTTCACATAATACTGTCCGCCCTCATACCGCATACGGTCTTCATCTGCCAGTTTCTTGCCGGTCTGAAGACACAACAGAATATCATGGGGCTGGGCATCTTCCGCGTAGGTATAGTGCACATCATTGGTTGCCACAAGCGGAATATCCAGTTCCCGGCTCATATTTAAAAGTGCTGCATTTACGGTTTTCTGTGTCGGAATCCCATGGTCTTGCAATTCCAGGAAAAAATTTCCTTTTCCAAAACAGTTTTCATACTTTCTCGCTGCCTTCCTGGCTTCCTCCAGCAGACCTTTCTGGATATACCGCTGTACTTCTCCGGCAAGACAGGCCGAAAGCGCAATAATGCCTTCATGATATTCCTGCAGAATTTCCATATCCACACGCGGCTTATAATAATAGCCTTCTGTAAATCCGCGGCTGACAATTTTCATCAGATTGGCATAACCGGTATTGTTTTCGGCTAACAAAACCAGATGATAATATCTGTCCTCACCACCAACCAGTTCCTTATCAAAACGGGAATTGGGCGCAACATAAACTTCACAGCCAATAATCGGATTAATGCCTGCTTCTTTCGCTGCCTTATAAAAGTCTATCACGCCATACATCACACCATGGTCGGTAATCGCCGCACTGTCCATGCCAAGCTCTTTGACTCTTTTCACGTATTCTTTTATCTTATTGGAACCGTCTAAAAGACTGTATTCCGTATGGACATGTAAATGTGCAAATGCCATATTTTCCTCCATAAAACGCACACAATTCTCTTATCTGCTTTCCTTATTATACCCCATCTTGTCAAAAAAGGATATGCCTTTCGACATACCCTTTTTCCATCATTACATTATAAATATTTCTTTAAGGTATCAACCTTATCTAATTTCTCCCATGGTAAATCCAAATCGTTACGTCCAAAATGTCCGTAAGCTGCTGTCC
>CAYVUF010000364.1:0-1818 GCA_964454605.1 uncultured Bacteroides sp. | reverse complement strand
GTGGGAACAGCAGGGAAAAGTGAAGGCAGTTATCACACAGAATATTGACGGACTTCATCAGGCGGCAGGCAGTAAAGTAGTTCTGGAACTGCATGGTTCTGTTCTGCGTAATTATTGTGAAGATTGCGGAAAATTTTATGATGCAGAATTTATTCTTCATTCAGAAGGTGTTCCGAAATGTGATTGTGGCGGTGATATCAAACCAGACGTGGTTTTGTATGAAGAAGGATTGAACCAGAAAACACTGGAGGATGCAGTTCGATATATCAGCGAGGCAGATGTCCTGATTGTGGGTGGAACATCTCTTGCGGTTTATCCGGCAGCCGGGCTGATTGATTATTATCGGGGAAATAAGCTGATATTGATTAACAAAACACCAACCTCAAAAGACCGTATGGCAGATTTGGTTGTGCAGGGAAGCATTGGAGAAATTTTTTCCAAACTTTCTTAGTGTTTATGAAAATTTCGATAATGAAAAAGTGAAGCCGGGAAGAAAGGGAGAAAAGCGTGGACATTCAGGTTGGAGATATTGTAAAGTTGAAAAAGCAGCATCCCTGTGGCTCAAAAGAATGGGAAGTTCTGCGGATTGGAGCTGATTTCCGGTTGAAGTGCCAAGGATGTGGACATCAGATTATGATTGCCCGCAGACTGGTAGAAAAAAATATAAAAGAAATTATTCCAAAGGCTTGAAATCACTGGATATTTATGCTACCATAGACATCTGTGATGTTATGTTTAACAAACAGTCAATAATCCTTGCTCCGCAAAGGGGCCAAGAGACCAAAAGGAGGTAACAAGCATGAACAAATATGAATTAGCCGTTGTTGTTAGTGCGAAAATCGAAGATGACGAGAGAGCTGCCACAGTAGAGAAGTGTAAAGCTTTAATCGAGAGATTCGGTGGACAAGTTACAAACGTTGATGACTGGGGTAAGAAGAGATTAGCTTACGAAGTACAGAAAATGAAAGATGCTTTCTATTACTTCATCCAGTTCGACGCTGAGAGCACTGTTCCAGCTGAAATCGAAAGTCGAGTTCGTATTATGGACAATGTAATCAGATACTTGTGCGTAAGACAAGACGAGAAGTAAGAAAGAGGTATATATGAATAAAGTTATTCTTATGGGGCGTTTAACCAGAGATCCAGAAGTAAGATATTCTCAGGGTGAGAACGCTACGGCAGTTGCCAGATATACATTAGCTGTTGATCGTAGATTTAATCGTAACGGAGAGGAAAATACAGCAGACTTTATTAACTGTGTTGCATTCGGCAGAGCAGGTGAATTTGCAGAGAAATATTTCCGTAAGGGAACGAAGATTGCAGTTACTGGACGTATCCAGACAGGTAGTTATACCAACAAGGATGGAGTTCGTGTGTATACGACAGATGTTGTTATTGAGGAACAGGAGTTTGCTGAAAGCAAAAACAGTTCCGCAGGCGATGGGGGTTTTGCCGGTAGTAACAGCAGACCGGAACCAGTTGCGGCTGGGGATGGTTTCATGAATATTCCAGATGGAATTGATGAGGAGCTGCCATTTAACTAATTGAGCGATTTTGATAGGAGGTAATAACATGGCTTATAATAAAACAGAGAAGCCTGATTTCCCTGCAAAGAGAAAAGGCGGAATCCGTAGAAGAAAAAAAGTTTGCGTTTTTTGTGGTAAAGACAATGTAATCGACTACAAAGATGTTAATAAATTAAAAAGATACGTATCTGAAAGAGGTAAAATTCTTCCTAGAAGAATTACAGGAAACTGTGCTAAGCACCAGAGAGCTTTAACAGTAGCTATCAAACGTGCTAGACACGTTGCATTGATG
>CAYVUF010000363.1:0-1844 GCA_964454605.1 uncultured Bacteroides sp. | reverse complement strand
CATCAGAGCCTGGTAGCAGTTACATTGGGCACCGGTGTTGGCGGCGGCATCATTATCAATGGTAAAATTTTGACTGGTGCAACCGGCGCAGGCGGCGAAATCGGCCACATTCATGTAGAAGATAATGAAACAGAGAAATGCGGCTGTGGAAATTGCGGCTGTCTGGAAGAATATGCTTCTGCAACTGGTATTACCAGACTGGCAAACAGAGCATTAAAAGCAAGTGATAAAGACAGTGTTCTGCGAAACGGAGAAGTGTCTGCAAAATCTGTTTTTGATGCAGTGAAAGCTGGTGATGAACTGGCAATGGAAGTGGCAAAACAGTTTGGTGAATATCTGGGCAAGGGACTTGGTATTATTGCAGGAGTTATCAATCCAGAAATTTTTGTTATCGGCGGTGGTGTTTCCAAAGCAGGAGAAGTGCTGTTTGATTATATTCGTCCGGCATATGAGGCAACCGCTTTCCATGCCTGCAAGGATACTCCTTTTGCATTAGCCACATTAGGAAATGATGCAGGTATTTACGGTGCTGCAAAAATGGTATTAGATTAGTGCCAACGGAGTATAATAAAAGAAATGTGAAGGTGCGAGAGTGGAATTGAATACAGCTATGTATGACTATATAAAAAATATTGTACCACGAGAAAGATTACTTTTTCATGAACCAATGAGTAAGCATACGACCTTTAAAGTAGGCGGGGAAGCAGACTGTATGATTCTGATTGAAAAGGAAGAAGAGATTTTGAAATTGATTCCTTTCTTTGAGAAAATAGAACAGGACTATTTCATATTGGGAAATGGCAGTAATCTGTTGGTTGGCGATAAAGGCTACCGGGGCATTGTTCTGAAACTAGGGGATGGTATGAAACAGATTACCATAGAAGAAAATTGCCTTCGTGTTCAGGCAGGAGCATTGTTATCCCAGACAGCAGCGGCAGCCAGAGATGCTTCTCTTACCGGACTGGAATTTGCTGCCGGTATACCGGGAAGTATTGGTGGTGCAATTGTCATGAATGCAGGTGCCTATGACGGAGAGATGAAGCAAATCGTAGAGTCTGTGAAAGTCATGAATCATGATGGTGAAATACTGGTTCTGGATAATGACACGATGGAGTTTGGCTATCGTACCAGTATTATCAAAGACCGGCCATTTGTAGTATTGGAAGTGGTTTTGAAGCTGCAACCGGGTAATCGGGAAAAGATTCAGACAAGAATGGATGAACTGGCAGAGCTCAGACGGAGTAAACAGCCATTGAATTATGCCAGTGCAGGAAGCACTTTTAAAAGGCCAGAGGGGCAATTTGCAGGCAAACTGATTATGGAAGCGAATATGCGTGGTTTTCGTATTGGTGGTGCACAGGTTTCGGAGAAGCATTGCGGCTTTGTTGTCAATACAGGAAAAGCAACTGCAGAGGATGTCAAAGAAGTGATTGAGGAAGTGCAGTTGAAGGTAAAAGAACGTTTCCATGTCACATTGGAGCCGGAAGTGATTTTTCTGGGAGATTTTTAAGAAAATAGAAAGATACAAGAAACAGAGGATTGCAAGAGGGGAAGACAAATGAGATTTGTAGTTGTAACCGGCATGAGTGGCGGCGGTAAAAGTACAGCGTTAAAAATGTTGGAGGATTTGGGATATTATTGCGTGGATAATCTTCCGGTACCTTTAATTGAAAAATTTGTGGAACTGATTGCAACACCGGATAGCGAGATTACAAAAGTAGCATTAGGACTGGATGTACGTGCAGACCAGCCATTCGGAGATGTGCAGAAAACTTTGGAACAGTTGAAACAGGATGGATATTCTTTTGATATCCTTTTTATGGATGCCAGTGATATGGTATTGG
>CAYVUF010000362.1:0-1883 GCA_964454605.1 uncultured Bacteroides sp. | reverse complement strand
AGGAATTGGAATGTATTCATTAGATGAAGTAAAAGCAGTTGATCCTGAAATTGCCCAGGCAATTGTGGATGAGCAGGAACGTCAGAATTCTCACATTGAGTTAATCGCATCCGAGAACTGGGTAAGCAAAGCAGTAATGGCAGCTATGGGCAGTCCGCTTACAAACAAATATGCAGAAGGCTATCCGGGTAAGAGATATTATGGTGGCTGTGAATGCGTTGATGTGGTAGAAGATTTAGCGAGAGAAAGAGCAAAAGAATTATTTGGCTGCGAATATGTAAATGTTCAGCCTCATTCCGGTGCGCAGGCAAATATGGCAGTCTTTTTTGCAGTGATGGAGCCAGGTGATACTTTCATGGGTATGAACTTAGACCATGGCGGACACCTTTCTCATGGTTCACCAGTCAATATGTCCGGCAAATATTTTAATTGTGTACATTATGGCGTTAATGATGAAGGTTTCCTTGATTATGACAAAGTTCGCGAAATCGCATTGGAATGCAAACCGAAAATGATTGTTGCAGGTGCTTCTGCTTATGCGAGAACAATTGATTTTAAGAAATTCAGAGAAATTGCAGATGAAGTTGGTGCTGTACTGATGGTTGATATTGCACACATTGCAGGACTCGTAGCAGCAGGTCTTCATCCAAGTCCAATTCCTTATGCACACGTGACAACAACGACAACTCATAAAACACTGCGTGGTCCTCGTGGTGGTATGATTATGTCCAGTCAGGAAGTGGCAGATAAATATAATTTTAACAAAGCAATTTTCCCGGGTATTCAGGGCGGACCACTGATGCACGTTATTGCAGCCAAAGCAGTATGCTTCAAAGAAGCATTATCTCCGGCATTCAAAGAATATCAGCAGAATGTTATCAACAATGCACAGGCACTTTGCAAGGGACTTCTTGCAAGAGATGTGAAGATTGTTTCAGGTGGAACAGACAATCATCTGATGCTGGTTGATTTAACTAATTATGATTTAACTGGTAAAGCAATTGAAAAATTGTTAGATGAGGCACATATTACAGCTAATAAGAATACGATTCCAAATGATCCGAAATCTCCGTTTGTAACAAGTGGTATCCGACTTGGAACACCGGCTGCAACTTCTCGTGGTCTGAATACTGCGGATATGGATAAAGTAGCAGAAGCAATTGCTATTGTTATCAAAGAGGGCGAGGCAGGAATTGACAAGGCACGTGCAATTGTAAAGGAACTGACAGACAAATATCCGCTTATTTAGAAAAGGATTGGTGTCTGACAGACTCATAAAATAATCAGCGTATTGAAAGAGAAATGCAGAAATGTATTTCTCTTTTTTTTATGTTGAAAAATGGCACCTGTGTGGCGCGGAGTCAAACTTTTTTACAAATTCTGCTTGCCATAATTGTGCAACTATGCTAGAATATCCCTCGGTGACAAACAAGTGTCCTTTGTAGAAAGACAAAAAGGGCAATGTAATCATAAAGGGATGAGAAATATGCAGGAATCAACCAAATATTTTGTGGTAAAGCAGAAAGCGGTTCCTGAGGTTCTGCTCAAGGTAGTGGAAGCCAAGCGGCTGTTAGAATCCGGAAAGGTGATGTCTGTGCAGGATGCTGTGGAGCAGGTCGGGATAAGCCGCAGTTCTTTTTACAAGTACAAGGATGATATTTTTCAGTTTCATGATAATTCACAGGGGACAACCATTACACTGACTTTTCAGATGGAGGACGAACCGGGGATTTTATCAGATGTACTGAAAATTATAGCCGATTTTGGTGCAAATATATTGACCATACACCAGAGTATTCCGATTAACGGAGTGGCATCACTTAGTCTGAGTGTGCAGGTGCTTCCTACCACTGGAAATATTTCCAGTATGATAGAGGATATGG
>CAYVUF010000361.1:0-1883 GCA_964454605.1 uncultured Bacteroides sp. | reverse complement strand
TAAACACCCGGTGAATGTTTTGCTTTTGTTTTATCTTTTTCAAAAGAATATTTCTCACGAATTTCTATCAGATTATCTTCTTCATTTGTTAAACAGGAAGCATAATAGTTTTTCTCCGGTAAAAGATTCGGATGAAAACCAGTATAACAAGGGATAGCACCATCACAATCTCTGGCAATTGCTTCTTTTGCAAAGGCTTCAAAATCCCATTCCATATAAAAATCGCAATAATTAATGATACAAGGCTGTGTAACATCAACAGCATCTGTTTCTTTCAAACCACGATAAGCACGAAGCACATCATAAACAGGACCCTTTTTCACCCACTCATCTATGGAAACAATAGTTGCTTCTGGTGCAAGAGCAAGCAACTTTTCCCGCATGGATGGGTCTTTCTCCAAATGCTCTCCCCGGCAGACAAATATAAAATTTACATCTGCTTTATACATTTTTGTTACAATCCATTCTACAATCGGCATATCCATAACCGGAATAAATGGTTTCAATTCTTTATATCCTGCTGCCACAAAACGGGAACCATAACCCGTCATTGGAATGATAATATTCATATATAATGCTCCTTATTTTTTCTTTTCTTGTACTTCTTTTCTGACATTATTTCATCATACGACGATATTTTTCAGAATCCCAGTTGAGCAGTTCTTCTTCCTGCTCATCACTCAGATAATTCATATTCTGTCCTATATTATAATACTGCACTCTTGCTGCAAAACTCATAACATTCTCGATTTCCTGTGCTTTCTTCACACTTTCTGCCAGAATATAGAAAAATCCGTTATGATAAGCCAGCGCCGGTATTCCATATTGTTCTATAAAATCCAGAATATCCTGCTTGGTATACTGGTCTTTCAAATATAAAATCTTTTTATTTGCATAAACCACACAATCCGGACAGAAAGCATGCTCCCACTGTCCTTTCTCTACCAGTTCTTTTCCAGCAAAATCTTGTGATAAATAACGGTTTTCAGAAACATAGACTATTTTATCTGTAAACAATGGAATTTGCTGTGTTAACATATATAGTTTCGTGGCTTCGGTATATGCACTGTCATCAATCTGCAAAAATTCTGCAATCTTAGCAAGCACTTCTTCGGTTTTCTCAATCACCTGTTTTCCACTATCACCACTAATAACAAGTCCATGATTTGCCATAAAGACCATATTGCCATCAGCACCCTGTGCTTCCTGCTCTTTAAAGAGTTTATAATAAGTTTCTGCTAAAGCTGCACCCGGTTTGCGATACGGAACTAATACCGCTTTTGGAAAAAGTTTATGTAAAATCTCCATACCATCTTTTCTTGCAGTCAAAATATTCACTAACGTAGGATGAGAATGGAGGGTATATTTACCGGTAATTGCATGAAGAAATGTTTCAATAGAAGCACGACCGCCTTCAAGATGTACATCCTTAAGCAGTTGTTTTCCTATTTCTTCTGTAAAAACATCCTCATTCTGTCCTGCCACATTCTGGGTAAAATAATCTACAATTTTTTTATAATCAACTTTTGAATAGCCTGTCTGTTCATCCACATCTGCTAACTGGAATCCCGAACTTTTCACAAGCATTATCTTATCATCCACTTTCATGGATGTATTTCCTCCACCTGCCTGCGCTAAGTCATTGCGCATTCCTGCATATCTGGAAATTGTGATAAAATCCTGCATATTATAAATTCTCCTCTTCTGATATTTCTTCGCCAATATATAAAAACTCTATGATTTTAACAAGTTACACTTATACGATTTTATTTTATCATATCCATATTCACATTGCTATTCTAAAATCATTTCGCATTCACTATTGTTCCAGATTCAAATCTAATTTTTGATAGAAATAATTCTTACTTCCTCTGACATACAAG
>CAYVUF010000360.1:0-1921 GCA_964454605.1 uncultured Bacteroides sp. | reverse complement strand
TAAGGATATAATGTGAATAAAGGAAGGAGAATTTACTATGTGTGTTGTATCTATAAATGTTCCGGAAGAAGTTTTATTAGACCTTCATGAAGATAAAAATGATTTTGCTGATTATATGAAAAAGATGTTAGCGGTAGATTTATATAAAAATAAAAAGGTATCATTGGGGTATTGTGCGAGTGTAGCGGAAATGCCAAAAGAAGATTTTATACAATATCTTGGTGCTAATGGAATATCAATTTTTTCATTTGCCTCAGAAAATGATTTTTTGGAGGAATTAGCTAATGCGTAAGGTGGTGGTGAATACAACGCCGTTGATTGCGTTAAGTCATGTGGGACAGTTGGAAGTGCTAAAGGATTTATATGGAGAAATTATAATTCCAGATGCCGTATACAAAGAATTAGCAGTAAAGGAAGAATCCATTTCAAAGAAAGCAGTGGATAATGCACTAGATTGGATTCATATAGGACATATTCAGAATCATATGGCGAAGTCTATGTATAAGACACAATTGCATGATGGCGAAGTTGAGGTAATGATTTTATCGAAAGAAATAGAAGCAGATATAGTGATTATAGATGATGGAAATGCCAAGAAACATGCTAAGTATTTAGGGTTGCCTGTAACAGGGACATTGGGAATCTTAATAAAAGCAAAGCAGGAAGGGTATATAACGGAGTTAAAGCCTATATTGTATCAGATGGTTAAGAATGGTATTTATATATCAAATAGCTTAGTCGATTTGTGTTTGAAACAGGTAGGTGAGGATTAATTTATTGAATAGCAGGATTGTAGTAGATGAAGTAAGGGGGGAAGAAAAATTTAACCTTATCAGGTGACACAATATGTTACTTGGTAGGGTTTTTGTTTTATGTAATATTTACTACCGGTAGAAATCAAGAGGTGTTTATATGATTAATATTAAATTATTAAAGGCATTAAATGGAGATTCTATAATTCTTTCTTATGGAGAACAAAAAAACATCATATGCTAATTGATGGTGGACATGGTAGAGTATGCTTTCGGCAATTACGTGATTTTGTTACTGGTATTCAAAAAGAAAGCAATAAAATTGATGTTGTAATATTAACACATATAGACTCGGATCATATTGATGGAATTAAGCATTTATATAGTCAAGATAATTTTGATTTTTCTATTGTAGAGGAAATGTGGTTTAATTTTGGTGAAGCGTTTATGGTAGCCGTGGGAAGTGAGGGGAAAAAAGAAGAAATAAATCTATATGGTAATGAGACTAAAATTAGTTGGCAGCAAGGAAGAGATTTAGAAAGTATTCTTCAAAGTGTGGATATGAAAAGAGAAAGTTTTGTAAAAGCAATGGATAAGTTTACAATTGGAGAAGCTCAAATTACCATATTGTCTCCAAGTATAGAAATATTAAAACAATTAGCTGAATATGGAAGTAAAGAGGAAATACGTACAGCACAAATATCGGCTGCATATGATTATGGAAAAAGTGTTGCAGAATTAAATGAGAAGGAGTTCGAGGGAATAGTTTCATTAACAAATAGAAGTAGTATAGCTTTTTTATTTGAATATAAGGAAACAAGCTTGCTGTTTTTGGGAGATGCAGATGCGGAAACAATAGTTAATTCTCTGAAGAAACTGGGATATTCTAATAAAAATAAATTAAAATTAGCTTTTTGTAAGGTGGCACATCACGCAAAGGCAAGTATATGAAATAAAAGAATGTGTTCGCAAAGGTAAATATTCAAATAATCGTATGCCGGTGGAGGTTGAACGATTGTTGTTAGAGTGTGATATTCCGGAGTGGTATGTGGAAAGTATGAAAAAGATAAGGTATTTATTTCCTAAGACGCATATTATTGCAGGGCTGAAACGGGATATTTGTAAATATGTAACATCGGAAATGGTATAGTCCCCTCGGAGTTCTGGCA
>CAYVUF010000359.1:0-1928 GCA_964454605.1 uncultured Bacteroides sp. | reverse complement strand
CCTACGGATAACAAGGAAAAACCAATGGCTGTAACAACACTTGCTGCTACTACCGGTGTAATAAGTTTCATCCAGTATTTTGCAAACAGACCCAGCACACCCTCTACGATACCGCCAATTAATACAGCGCCCATAATTGCCGGATAACCATAATTCGCTCCAATAAAACAAAAAACCGAAACAAATGTAAAACTAATACCCATTACAATGGGCAAGCCTGAACCAATTTTCCAAACCGGGAAAAGCTGTATCAATGTGCCAATACCTGCAATAATCATAGCATTCTGAATCAAGATAGCAGACTGTTCTGTGCTCAGTCCACTAGCGCCTGCGACAATCAGAATCGGTGCAATATTCGCTACAAACATTGCCAGAATATGCTGCAGGCCAAAGGGTACCGCTTTCAGCAGCGGCACTTTCCCATCTATTTGATATATGTTATTGATGTCGTTTTTCATCTTAATCTCCATTTCTCTTAATCCGTACTACGTAAATTATTGCTCACGAAATGTAATGTTACCCGTTTTATCATCCATGCCTTCAATAATTGCCAAGGACTCCAAATGATAGCCCAGATTACGAATCATTCTTCCGCCCACCTGAAAACCTTTCTCAATCGCAATCCCAATACCAGCCACACTGGCACCTGCTTCTGTTACAATCGAAATCAATCCCTGCAATGCACAGCCATTTGCCAGAAAATCATCAATGATTAATATATGTTCTCCTGGTGAAATAAACTTCTTGGACACAATAACCTGATTTTTACATTTATGTGTAAAAGATTCTACCTCCGCAATGTACATTTCACCATCAATGTTAACGCTTTTCGCCTTTTTAGCAAAAACCACAGGTACTCCAAAATGTCTTGCCACGATGCAGGCAATGCCGATTCCAGATGCTTCAATGGTTAAGATTTTATCAATCTGCTCCTCCGCAAAACGCTTCTTAAATTCTTCCCCCATCTGCTCAAATAGCTGAATATCCATCTGGTGATTCAGAAAACTGTCTACCTTTAAAACATTTCCTTCTTTTACAATTCCATCCTTTACAATTCGTTCTTCTAGAAAATTCATGCTGTCCTCTTTTCTACGCAGTCCTGCCGCGTGTATTTTTTTATTCTTTTGAGAGTCTTTATCAGTTATGACCCTTTACTTTCTTTCTGTCTGGTACTAAAAAAACAAAAAACAAAGAACTAAGCAGTAGCATAAATGGATAAATCAGATGTGGAATAATCTGAAATGCGGATGCTGCACTGCCAAGTTCTGCTGTCACAGAAACAGCTACTAACATCTGGGCACCATATGGTATGATTCCCTGGAAAATACAGGAAAAAGTATCCAGAATAGAAGCTGCTTTTCTGGAAGAAATACCATAATTTTCGGACATTTCTTTGGCAATCGGATTTGCCATAACAATTGCTACTGTATTATTTGCAGTCGCAATGTCCATTGCTCCAACCAATAAGCCCATACCAAGCATGCCGCCCTTTTTCCCTTTAAAAACTCTCTTAATCAGCTCTAACAAAGCAGCAAATCCGCCATATTCTGTTATCAGTGCACAGATAGCAGATACTAAAATTGCCACCATTGCTGTTTCAAACATACCGGATACTCCACTGCTCATACTTGCCAGCATATCCGTAGCGGCCGTAGCTCCGGTTGCCAACATAATAACCGCGCCGCATACAATGCCAATAATCAATACAACAAAAACATTGATACCTATAATACCACCTAATAACACTAAAATATATGGGATAATCTGGACTAAATTATAATCCCGAATCACTGCTTCTCCCACATCGGCTCCCATTGACTGTACAAACAAGACAAGCAACGTCGCCAATGCTGCCGGCAAAGCAATCCCGAAATTCTCACGGAATTTATCTTTCATGGCGCAACCCTGTCCATTACATGCTGCAATAG
>CAYVUF010000358.1:1364-1942 GCA_964454605.1 uncultured Bacteroides sp. | reverse complement strand
CTTTGGCTCTTCTATTGGCTCAAATTTTGTAATAATATCAATGACTTCTTTCGGTGCACCAAAGATATTGCTGATGTTCTGAAACAAGAAATTGCTCATGAAGCCACGTTTTACAACCTCAACAGAACGGATTTTTCTTGGAATCGTCAATACTTTTTCCGCATCCAGTTCTATCAATTCGCCCTGTTCATCTTCACCGATTACCGGGAAGAAATTCAGCAATTCTCTTACATTTTCTTTGCGTTCCTCTGCGGTACCTCCGCCTTTTGCAGTATTTGGATTCAGATTATTAGCAAACTGTTCAAAAATGATAAGCGTTCTTGCCGGATCAAAGTCAAATACATAAGCGTTTTCTTTTCTCTTGAATGATGTTCCAATCTTAAACAGACAAGGATTCTGCGCCCTGAATGCTGCCTGCATATAGAGTGCTGGAGAACGCATGTTACTGAGCATCAACACCGCTGTCCATTCCGGAATTGTGATTCCGGTCGTAAGCTGTCCTACCGATAATGTAATAGTCTTTTCATGCTGAGCAATGGCAGAAACCACTTTATCATAAGATTTCATGGTTTCACCAT
>CAYVUF010000358.1:0-1354 GCA_964454605.1 uncultured Bacteroides sp. | reverse complement strand
GTCCAGTTTTCCATCTCCGGCAGCAAGGACAACCTCATATTCTTTGAACACCGGATGCTCCTTTAATTTCTTCGCCAGTGCCTTTGCGCTGTCCACTCTGTCAAGCAGCCAGAATGTGTGCTTCAATTCATCCCGCAATTCTTCTGTTGAAAATGGGAATTTCGTCTGTCTGGTCATGGCATCCAGAAAGTTATCAACAGAGGATTCATGGTTGAATTTTTCATTCGTTACTGCAAAAAATTCATTCAAATCAAACGCATATTCTTCTGTTTCCCCTTCAATCTCTATACCCTGCTGTAACTCGTCCTTGATTATCTCCGACATCTGATAGGTATACAAATTAAGCTGCGGTAAAGTAGCATAAGGATTTTCTTCCTCTGCGGAATCATTCCAGTCACGCTTTTTCTTCTGCTCATCCGCATAAGTCCAATTATAAATGGCTTCATCCGCAAATTTGTTATTGGCAAGTGCTTTGAATGGTGTACCTGATAAATGCAGTGTGAATTTCCGCTTGATACGGTCAAAAGCAACATCTGTCTTGTAGGTATCTACGCCCTCATGTGCTTCATCAATGACAAGGACATCCCACTCCATATTAGCAACTTCACCTAATTTATCATACTGTCCACCAAAATAAACCGAGCCTTTCATATCCTGCAAGGAAACAAACTCAATACATTTTACATTTTCACTATTATCAGCCAAAAGCTGATGCGTATATTCCTCTCTGGTCAGCACTCCTCTTTTTCCTTTCAGAGCATCAACCTCACTTACGAAAAGATAGTCGGACTCACTGCCCAGAAATTTTGCATAATCTGAAAACCACGAATTTGCAATCGCTGGTCGGTTCGTTACGATCAGTACCTTTTCCGCATTGGTTTTCTGCACAAAATCATAAACAGATAAAGTCTTACCAAATCTTGGCTTCGCATTCCAAAGGAACTCTCCATCTTTGTGGAGTGCCAGATAATTAACCGTCATTGCAACTGCACTCCGTTGTTCCTCTCGCAACTTGTAAGGAATAACGGTATCTGTTGTTTTTAGGATGCCATGATCTTCTCTAAAATCACGAAACATCTGCTTGGATGTTGCACCATCCACATGGAACCATTCATTGTTTTTTCCCTTTTCCTGCTCTATCCCGGATTTTCTTAAATATGCATGAAAATCTTTGTCTATGAATGTTTCCCCGGAGCCATCATCAAAGGTGGCATTTCCTTTCCATTCTAACTGCCATTTAATATCTGCCGTATGTGTCTGCTGATTGATACGGGTTTCTACATCCTGCTCTGTATATCCTATCTTTGTCCAGCCATTATGACGAGCCACTTCCGGAGTGGAATAGCCGTAAATC
>CAYVUF010000357.1:0-1958 GCA_964454605.1 uncultured Bacteroides sp. | reverse complement strand
ATTTTACTATTCTGTTTCTCCAGAAGTTTCCGGAAGCTAAAGGTTTTATGTGTCTGTATGTAAGCCTCAATGTAGGTTGTTTTCAAATCCATGTCGACTTCATCTTTTTCAATTTTTCCAAAAGTACTTCTGACAGGGTCAATCTTGTCCTCCTGTCGTTTTATCATGGACTTGAATATCTCGTGAAGTTTTGCCAGTGTCATGTCGCCAATCAGTTCCTCGTAATTGACTGGTTCCCGATATTCGCTGATTTCTTTCGGCAAAGTAGGTTTCTTATACAAACTTCGTTCCGCTTCAATCAGCCTGTCCTTCAATTCATAGGACATATACTTGCACATCTTATATTCCAGCAATTTTTCTACCAGTTCTGCTCTCGGGTCTTCCTCTTCGCCTTCCTCGTTCACTTCTTTTGGCAGAAGCATCTTACATTTAATGTCAATCAGAGTTGCTGCCATGACAAGAAACTCGCTCATCACGTTCATATCCTCTGTTTCCATCTGCTTAATATATGCCAGATACTGCTCTGTAATTTCTACAATCGGAATATCATAAATATCTACTTTATTTTTGTCAATCAAATGCAATAACAAATCCAGAGGTCCTTCAAAAACCTCCAATTTTACAGGAATCGCCATTCTAACCTCATTTCTGTACACTCTATCTCTTGCTGTATTTATTGTTTTTCCGAAGTTTTCGGCCTAAGGTGTATCATAATCAGTTCTCCCGGATTAAAAATTCTGATTGGAAGCGTATGGGTTCCAAGTCCCCGGCTGAGAATCATCTGGGACGTACCTTTTTCAAATCTCCCACCGTCATATTTTGGAAAAAGTGTCAGGTTCGGGGAAACCACGCCCCCCAGATAAGGCAGGCGCATCAATCCGCCATGCACATGACCGGACACTACCAAATCAGCTCCCCACGCAGCATATTCCTCAAAATATTCCGGATTATGTGCTATCAGAATCTGAAACTTATCCTTTTTCGGATATCCCACCGTTTCCGATAAATATTCCTCGCTCATTGGACATTTCCGAAATCTTTTATAAAAACATCTGTCCATCTGCAAACCACAAATGTCTATGTTCGCAGACGGAAGATTCACACTTTCATTGATTAATGGGTCAATACCGCATTCATGCAGTCCTTTCATATATTCTTCATACATGGTTCCATATTGCTCTGGATACAATCCTGCCCGGTACTCATGGTTTCCCATTCCATAATAAACCGGATATTCTTTTACAAGCTGTTCCATCAACCCCAGTGCAACCTGAAACTTTCCATCTTTTTGTGCTGTCATCATATCACCAGCGACCAGAATGGCATCTGGCGCAAGCTGACGAACTGCACGAAGCAGCTTCTCATTTTCCTTCCCAAAAGACTTGTTATGCAAATCCGATAAAAGTGCAAAGGTATACTCTTTTGCCAGTTTCTCCGATTCTACTTCATAATGTATCGTTACAAAACGATTACAATCATAACACATAACAAGGATAAAAAAACAAACCAGAATTGCCGCAGCGGCTAACAGACTATAAAGCATTATTTCTCTCCATCACTGATTAACGTTAACTTATAGAGTATATCACAAAACTGGCGGCAGCCGCAATTAGGAAACCAGATATTTTTGCCATAGCTGATACAGATAATCCAGATAGCCAGCCTTTTCCACAGACTTTGCTGCCAGAATAGACACACTGCCAATCCGACTGCCATTTAGTTTGTAAATCACTTCCCCAATGGCATCCCCTTCTGCAACCGGTGCTTCTACCATCTCAGGCAGACTGACTTCCTTCTCAATTTCACTCAGATTATTTCCTGCTGTATCAAGATACTGGAACGCACCTTCATAAGTCAGGTTTACCTGCTCCTCTACCCCGCCATGTACCTTCTGTGCCGGCAATGGTTCTTTGTTTTCATCGGTGTACATCTGACTTAGACTATATCCATAGTTCAAC
>CAYVUF010000356.1:0-1971 GCA_964454605.1 uncultured Bacteroides sp. | reverse complement strand
TTCTAAGGTAACTACCTTTCCGGCTTTCACAGATTCCTGCATACAATTTGCACCAGCCGGCTCTACACCGATTACTTTAATCTTTGGATTCAGCAGTTTCGCAAGTGTGGAAACACCTGTTGCAAGTCCGCCTCCACCAATCGGAACCAGAATGTAATCTACCAGCGGCAGCTCTTTGATAATTTCCATGGCAATAGTACCCTGTCCGGTTGCCACATCCAAATCATCAAAAGGATGTACGAAAGTATAACCATGCTCCTGTGCCAGTTGGTACGCATAAGCACATGCTTCATCATAAACATCACCATGAAGCACCACCTCTGCCCCATAACTTTTTGTTCTGTTTACTTTAATAAGCGGTGTTGTGGTAGGCATGACAATGGTTGCCTTCACACCATAACATTTGGCTGCATAGGCTACTCCCTGTGCATGATTTCCGGCAGATGCTGTAATCAGTCCTTTCTGTCTGTCCTCTTCCTTCAAAGTACTCAGCTTGTAGTATGCACCTCTTAGCTTATACGCTCCGGTAAACTGCATATTCTCTGGTTTCAGATATACTTTGTTTCCTGTCTGCGCGCTAAAATAATCACTGTACACCAACTTTGTTTCCAACGTAACCTGTTTTACTACTTCACATGCTTCTTCAAATTTTTCCAGGGTCAATTTTTTCTCTTCCATCTCTAACGCCTCTCTGCCACTTTCTATTTATGCTTCCGTTTCTTCCTGTTCTTCACTCTTCACATCGAAAAGAGCATTCACAAACTGGTCAGCATCAAATTTCTGTAAATCGTCAATGGTTTCACCAACACCGATATATTTTACCGGAATCTTTAACTCAGACTGAATTGCTACTGCAATACCGCCTTTGGCTGTTCCGTCCATCTTAGTCAGAATAATACCTGTTAAATCTGCAACTTCACCAAATTCCTTTGCCTGCTGCAGTGCATTCTGCCCGGTTGTTCCATCTAATACAACCAGATTTTCTCTGTGTGCATTTGGAAATTCCTTGTCAATGATGCGGTTAATTTTCTTTAATTCTTCCATCAGATTTTTCTTGTTGTGAAGTCGTCCTGCCGTATCGCAGAGCAGAACGTCCACATTTCTGGCTTTTGCTGCCGCCACTGCATCAAAGATAACACTTGCCGGGTCAGAGCCTTCCTTACCGCCGATAATATCCACACCTGCCCGATTCGCCCATTCTGTCAACTGCTCGCCTGCCGCAGCACGAAAAGTATCTGCTGCCGCCAGAAGCACTTTTCTGCCCTGGGCTTTCAATTTGCCTGCCAGTTTACCAACCGATGTGGTTTTTCCCACACCGTTCACTCCGATTACTAACACAATCGACTGTTCCTGTTCAAAATCGTAAGCAGTTTCGCCCACACGCATCTGGTATTTAATATTCTGAATCAGAAAATCCTTACAGGCTGCCGGCTCTTTAATGTGATTTTCTTTTACCTGTTCCCGCAGCTTATCCAAAATTTCTCTGGTGGCATTGACACCAATATCTCCCATAATCAGAATTTCTTCCAGTTCTTCATAAAAATCTTCATCAATTGCAGAAAAACCGCTGAAAATCGAATCAATACCATGCACAATATTGTTTCTTGTTTTTGTAAGCCCTGCCTTTAACCGGCTAAAAAAACCTTTCTTTTCTTCACTCATCAGTCATCCAATTCCTTATCAATCAAATTTACACTTACCAGTGTAGAAATACCTTTTTCCTGCATTGTAATACCATACAGGCGGTCTGCTTTCTCCATTGTACCACGTCTGTGGGTAATGACAATAAATTGTGTATTCTTTGTCAGCTTATGTAAATATTTTGCAAACCGCGCCACGTTGTTCTCATCCAAAGCTGCTTCAATCTCGTCCAACAGACAGAATGGGGAAGGTTTCAGATTCTGGATGGCAAACAACAGACAAATCGCAGTCAGGGATTTTTCTCCACCGGACATCTGCATCATATTTACC
>CAYVUF010000355.1:0-1975 GCA_964454605.1 uncultured Bacteroides sp. | reverse complement strand
CGTAGATAATCTGTACATTTCGCAGCCGGATAATGGAGAACAGGCATTGGAGATTACAGAAACAATGGTTCGTTCTGGCGCGATTGATATTGTGGTAGTAGACTCTGTTGCAGCATTGGTTCCAAAAGCAGAAATCGATGGAGATATGGGTGATAGTCATGTGGGTCTGCAGGCGCGCTTGATGTCACAGGCATTGCGTAAATTAACAGCAGTTATCAGTAAGTCAAATTGTACGGTTATTTTTATTAACCAGTTACGTGAGAAAGTTGGTGTCATGTTCGGAAGTCCAGAAACAACTACCGGTGGCCGGGCATTAAAATTCTATTCCTCAGTCAGATTGGATGTCAGAAGAATCGAATCATTGAAACAGGGCGGCGAGGTAATTGGTAACAGAACGAGAGTGAAAGTAGTAAAGAATAAAATTGCACCTCCATTTAAAGAAGCTGAATTTGATATTATGTTCGGAGAAGGTATTTCCGTTGTTGGTGATATTCTTGATTTAGCTGCGGAGAACGGTATTATTAACAAAAGCGGTGCGTGGTATGCCTATGAAGGTAACAAAATAGGACAGGGACGTGAGAATGCAAAACAGTATTTGCGTGATAACCCAGCAATGTGTGAGGAAGTAGAGCATAAAGTGCGTGAATTATTCAATCTGGAAACCACTGAAGAAACAGCCAAAGAGCCAGAAAAAGCCGCTAAAACAACAAAAGGAAAGAGCGAAAAAATAGAAGAAAAAGCGGAAGAGAAAACAGAAGAATAAGCATGATAATTACAGAAATAGAAAGTGTTACAAAATCAAGATATAAAGTAAAACTGGATGATGGCATGGAGTTTGTTGTTTATCGCGGTGAATTACAGCGTTATTCCATGAAACAGGGGGAAGAGTTATCGAAGGAAGCCTATGAGTGCCTTTTTTACGAGGTTCTTCCCAAACGTGCCAAACTGCGAAGCATGAATTTGTTGAAATCGAAGGATTATACACGTAAACAATTACAAGATAAATTACGTCAGGGTGGGTATCCGGAAGAAATCATTTCAGAGGCTATTGCCTATGTAACTTCTTATGGATATATTAATGATGCTAATTATGCCAGAAGTTATATTGAATATCATATGGACAGCAGAAGTCAGACACGTATTATCAATGATTTATTAAAAAAAGGAATTGAGAAAAATGTCATTATGCAGAGCTTTGAAGAATTAAAGAACAATGGCATGGAAATTGATGAAATCTCAATGGCAAAAAAAATATTGCAAAAGAAAAATTATCATGCAGAAACAGCAACCTACGAAGAAAGGCAGAAAATGTACGGTTTTCTTTATCGGAAGGGGTTTCATTCCAGTGTAATCAGCAGAGTGCTTTTACTTGACATAACTTGTTTTTAGAGGTAGAATTAGTTTGTTGTAATTTGCTAATTAGAATGTTTTAACATTGCATTCTAGAATAGATATGTACAATGAAAACTAAATAAGGAGGTGCTCCTGTATATGCTAGGTGTTGTGATAGCAGTAGTCATCACACTGGTTATTTCTATTCCAGTTACAGCAGTGGTAGCAACTAATTACCGTAAGAAAGTAGTAGAGGCGAAGCTGGGTAATGCAGATGAGAAAGCCAGAGAAATTATTGATGAGGCTCTCAAAACGGCTGAAACAAAGAAGCGTGAAGCGTTGCTTGAAGCAAAGGAAGAAACTATCCGTTCTAAAAATGAACTGGATAAAGAAATCAAGGAACGTCGTGCAGAAGCTCAGAGATATGAGCGAAGAGTTCAGCAGAAGGAAGAGAACATTGATAAAAAAGCAGATGCTATTGAGAAGAAAGAAGCAAGTTTAGCAGCCAAAGAGGAAACTCTTGCTAAGCAGCGCGAAGAAATTGCAAAACTGAATGAGCAAAGATTACAGGAACTGGAACGAATCTCAGGTTTAACCTCCGAACAAGCAAAAGATTACTTATTGAAAATTGTTGAAGATGAAG
>CAYVUF010000354.1:0-1976 GCA_964454605.1 uncultured Bacteroides sp. | reverse complement strand
GCATCCACTGGCTCTTAACCTTACGAACCACTTCAGAACCACACCGTTCACAAACACCGTTCACAACTTCCTCATTTGCAAGACCAACCTTACAGGAAGTGCACCAGTTAATCGGCATTTCAGACTTATATGCCAGTCCAGCCTTAAATAATTTCAAGAAAATCCACTGTGTCCACTTATAATAATTCGGGTCTGTTGTATTGACTTCTCTGTCCCAATCAAAAGAATAACCAAGAGAATGCAGCTGATTTTTAAAACGTGCCACATTATTCTGTGTTACAATCTTCGGATGAATGTGATTTTTGATTGCATAATTTTCTGTTGGAAGACCAAAGGCATCCCATCCCATCGGATAAAGAACATTATACCCCTGCATTCTTCTCTTTCTTGCAACAATATCAAGTGCTGTGTACGGTCTTGGGTGACCTACATGCAGTCCCTGTCCTGAAGGGTAAGGGAATTCTACCAACGCATAGTACTTCGGTTTGGAGTAATCCTCTGATGTTTTGAATGCTTTCTCATCATCCCAGACTTTCTGCCATTTTGTTTCCACTTCTCTGTGGTTGTATAACTCTGCCATCTCTTTTCATTCCTCTCATCTATTGTCTATTGCGCTATAACAAGTCACCGCAATATCATTTTGCCTCATCTTTCCTTACTCTGTCGGCATAATCATAAACATTATAATTTTACTATAATGGAATGATTTGTCAACCTTGTTTTCGTACAAAAAGTTTCCTCAAACAGCCAGACTTACAAGAATTTCCTGTCACGCAAAAGCAGGATGCTGTATTCCCCAATACATCGGCATCCTGCTTCTCCCTTCTCCAAAAGGAGCTATTCCTTATTCTTCATTATTTGCTGCTACCTTGCCGGCTCTTGCTGCAACTTCTTTCTCCTGTACATCTCCCGGTGCCTGTTCGTATCTGGTAAACTGATACTCATAAGTTCCTCTGCCGCCTGCAATAGAACGCAGAACAGTGCAATAACCATGCAGACAGGACATCGGAATATCCGCTTCAATAATCTGTTTGCCATCCGTTGTAGGTGTCATGCCAAGCACACGACCTCTCCGCTTATTCAAATCTCCCATAATGTCACCTGTATAAGCATCCGGTACGGTTACCTTCAAGGATGCAATCGGCTCCAGAAGAATTGGTTTCGCTTCCATAAATCCTTTCTTAAATGCCTGAATCGTTGCCATCTTAAATGCCATTTCAGAAGAATCTACCGGATGATAAGAACCATCATAGAGAACCGCCTTCACACCTACTACCGGGTATGCTGCCATGGGACCACTGATAACCGATTCCTGTAACCCTTTCTCTACTGCCGGGAAGAAGTTCTTCGGTACAGCACCGCCTACCACTTCCTGCTCAAATACATATGGTGCATCCAAATCTCCGGAAGGCTCGAATCTCATCTTAACATGACCGTACTGTCCATGACCGCCGGACTGTTTCTTATACTTATATTCCACATCTGATTTCTTCTGAATGGTTTCCCGATAAGCAACCTTCGGCTGGGACAGTTTGATATCAACCTTGTACTCGCTTAAAAGTCTGCTGGTCACAACTTCTAAATGCAAATCTCCCATACCATACAATAAAGTCTGTTTGTTCTCTGCATCATTAACCACCTTCAAAGTCTGGTCTTCGTGTGTCATCTTCTGCAGGGACTGGGAAATCTTATCAATATCCGCCTTGTTCTGTGCCTGATAACGCATTACTGTATACGGTGTTGAAATTTCAGCCTTACCATAACGAATCGTAGTGGCTTTGGTGGACAATGTGTTTCCGGTTCTTGCTGCTGTTAATTTGGCAATTGCTCCAATATCACCTGCATGCAGTTCCTTTACTTCAATTGGCTTGCTGCCCTGCAACACATACAGCTTACTTACTTTCTCTTCAATATCTTTCTCCTCATTATAAATCATATCATCACTCTTAAGTACACCAGAGCATACCTTAATCAAC
>CAYVUF010000353.1:0-1994 GCA_964454605.1 uncultured Bacteroides sp. | reverse complement strand
ATGCTAGATACTTCTTTGGTGGTGCTATGGATGTTCTTCAGCCATACATTGACGAAGGAAAATTAGTAGTTAAATCCGGTCAGGTTGATTTCGAAACAGTTGCAACAGCTAACTGGGCAACAGAAACAGCACAGTCCAGATTTGATGCTATCATTTCTGCTAACTATGCAGATGGAACAAAACTGGATGCAGTTCTTTGCTCCAATGACTCAACAGCTCTTGGTGTAACAAACTCTTTGGAAGCTAACTACACAGGTGAATGGCCAATTATCACAGGTCAGGACTGTGATGTTGCAAACGTTAAAAACATGATTGATGGAAAACAGTCTATGTCTATCTTCAAAGATACACGTACATTAGCATCTAAAGTAGTAGAAATGGTTGACGCTATCATGAAAGGTGGCGAAGCTCCAATCAACGATACAGAAACTTATGACAATGGTACAGGTGTTATTCCTTCTTACCTTTGCGAGCCTGTATTCGCAGATGCTGACAACTACAAAGAGTTACTGATTGACTCTGGTTATTATACAGAAGCTGACCTTCAGTAATTGTGTAAAAGTTATTAGAAATAATTGAACTTATTTGCAGGCGGGTATTTTCCCGCCTGCTATCTTCTAAAAAGTTGAAAAAGAGTAGGTTTTTGATTAGGTATTGTGGAATAGCGAATTGGGAGGGATACACTTGGCGAAGATATTACTTGAAATGAAAAATATAACCAAAACATTCCCTGGCGTAAAAGCACTTGATAATGTAAATTTGAAAGTGGAAGAGGGCGAAATCCATGCTCTTGTAGGTGAAAATGGTGCTGGGAAATCCACTCTGATGAATGTTTTAAGCGGTATATATCCGTATGGTTCTTATGAAGGTGACATCATTTATGATGGAGATGTTTGTCAGTTTAGTACGATGAAAGACAGTGAAGAAAAAGGTATCGTTATTATCCATCAGGAATTGGCTTTGATTCCATATATGACAATTGCAGAGAATATGTTTTTGGGCAATGAAAGAGGAACAAAGTTTAAAATTAATTGGAATGAAACGAATGACAGAGCTTTTGAATTACTGAAAACAGTAGGTTTGAAGGAAACTCCGCAGACGTTAATTAAAGATATAGGTGTAGGTAAACAGCAGTTGGTAGAAATTGCAAAGGCACTTGCCAAGAATGCAAAATTGTTGATTCTGGATGAGCCTACTGCATCCTTGAACGAAGATGATTCCAAAGCACTTTTGGAACTACTTCTGAAATTCAAAAAAGAAGGTATGACTTCCATTATTATTTCTCATAAATTAAACGAGATTTCTTATGTAGCAGATAAGATTACTGTTATCCGAGATGGTTCGACAATTGAAACGCTGGATAAGAAAACTGATGATATTTCTGAGAACCGTATTATTCAGGGCATGGTTGGTCGAGAGCTCTCTGACCGTTTCCCGAAACGTGAGCCAAAGATTGGTGAAGTTTTGATGGAAGTAAAAAATTGGAATGTATATCACCCTCTTTACACAGAAAGAAAAGTAGTTGACAATGTAAGCATTAAGGTGAAGAAAGGTGAGGTAGTTGGTATCTCCGGACTTATGGGAGCAGGACGTACTGAGCTTGCCATGAGTCTGTTTGGTAAGAGCTATGGTGACAAGATAAGTGGACAGTTGTTCTTACAGGGAAAAAAAGTTCATCTGGATACGGTTCAGGATGCGATTAAGCATAAACTGGCATATGTAACAGAAGACAGAAAAGGAAATGGACTGATTCTTAGCAACCCGATTAAGATTAACACAACACTGGCGAATCTGGATGCAATCAGCACACATTCTATTATTGATAAAGATAAAGAATACGCTGTGGCAGTGGAGTATAAAGAAAAGCTGAAAACAAAATGTCCTTCCGTAGAGCAGAATGTTGGAAACTTAAGTGGTGGTAATCAGCAGAAGGTTCTGATGGCAAAATGGATGTTTACAGATCCGGATGTTCTGATTCTGGATGAACCTACAAG
>CAYVUF010000352.1:0-2002 GCA_964454605.1 uncultured Bacteroides sp. | reverse complement strand
AACTGCCTTCACTTTTCCCTGCTGTTCCCACTCTGCTAATTTCAAATGTGCTGCATTTGGTTTTGCACCCAGACAAAGCATTTTATCACGATAGAACCGATAAAATTCCTCGGTTTTTCTCCGGTAAAAGGTATGGCTCAGAATGGTTTCCGGCGGATAATCATACTTCTGATTATAAAGACCATCCACGCTTCGAAAATCAGGGATACCGCTTTCTGTGGAAACTCCAGCACCACCAAAAAAAACAACATTATTGCTTTCCTGTATCATAGCATCCAGTTTCTCCCATGTCTGTTCCATACCGTACCTCCTTCCGGCAAAACGTATCTGCCCTTAGATTATGATTTGTACTCTGTGTTTTTATCCAAGTTTCAGTCTGTTCACTGCTGAGAAAATTGCTCTTACAGAAGCTCTTGTAATGTTTGAGCTTACACCAACACCATAAGTTACATGACCATTATCCACATCAAGAAGATGGATATAAGCTGCCGCCTGTGAATTAGAACCACTCTGTAAAGCATGCTCTTCGTAATCCAGAATCTTAATATCAACGGAAAGTTCTTCCTGGAGTCCGCGTTTCACAGCATCAATTGGTCCATTACCGATTGCTTCGAAAGTCTTTTCCACACCATTATTTGTATAAGTAACATATACTTTTGTATCAAATGCAGACTGTGTTTCTCCGCTTAAATCATCTACCCGCAGTTTACGGAAATGAATCGGTTCTTTCTGATTCAGATATTCCTCGCGGAAACTCTCCATAATCTGATCCGGTGATACTTCACCCTGCTTCTCTGATATTTTCTGGATGACATTTGCAAACTCTTTGTGCATTCCTTTCGGTAATTTGAATCCAAAATAAGTATCCATTACGAAAGCCACACCGCCCTTACCAGACTGTGAGTTGATTCGAACAATTGGCTCATACTCTCTTCCGATATCCGCTGGGTCAATGGGCAGATAAGGTACCTGCCAGATTTCGCTGTTGCGTTCTTTCATCGCTTTAACACCTTTGTTAATGGCATCCTGATGAGAACCAGAGAAAGCAGTAAATACCAGTTTTCCAGCATAAGGATGTCTTGGATGAATCGGAATCTTACAACATCTTTCATAAATTTCAATGCTCTCATTCACGTGCTCAATATTTAATTCCGGATTGATGCCCTGCGAGAACATATTATAAGCGATATTTAAAATATCAACGTTGCCGGTTCTTTCTCCATTGCCAAACAAGGTACCTTCTACACGATCCGCACCTGCAAGCAGCGCCAGTTCAGCACTTGCAACACCGGTGCCTCTGTCGTTATGCGGATGTACGCTTAAGATTATAGTTTCACGATTTTTGAAATGTTTATTCATCCATTCAATCTGGTCTGCATAAACATTCGGAGTATTCATTTCTACAGTAGAAGGAAGTCTTGGATGAATCGGAATCTTACAACATCTTTCATAAATTTCAATGCTCTCATTCACGTGCTCAATATTTAATTCCGGATTGATGCCCTGCGAGAACATATTATAAGCGATATTTAAAATATCAACGTTGCCGGTTCTTTCTCCATTGCCAAACAAGGTACCTTCTACACGATCCGCACCTGCAAGCAGCGCCAGTTCAGCACTTGCAACACCGGTGCCTCTGTCGTTATGCGGATGTACGCTTAAGATTATAGTTTCACGATTTTTGAAATGTTTATTCATCCATTCAATCTGGTCTGCATAAACATTCGGAGTATTCATTTCTACAGTAGAAGGAAGGTTAATAATCATCGGTTCTTCCTTCGTTGGCTCCCACGCTTCCTGTACTGCGGTACAGATATCTAATGCAAAATCAAGTTCTGTCCCTGTAAAACTCTCTGGGGAATACTCCAGAATAATTTTTCCCGGGAAATTTTTCGCGTGTTCTTTCACCATTTTCGTGCCTTCTACGGCAATATTGATAATCTGTTCCCGGTCCATACCGAAAACAACATCTCTCTGCAAGGTGGATGTAGAGTTATAAATA
>CAYVUF010000351.1:0-2027 GCA_964454605.1 uncultured Bacteroides sp. | reverse complement strand
AGCAGAGGACTGAAAATCCTCGTGTCACTGGTTCGATTCCGGTTCTGGGCATTTTATTTTACAAAGTTAATACGGGCCACTAGCTCAGTCGGTAGAGCACTTGACTTTTAATCAAGTTGTCTGGGGTTCGAATCCCCAGTGGCTCATTTTATAAATACCTTTTCATTGATTTTGGTCGATGGAAGGGTTTTTTATTTTGGAAAATTCTCTCTTTACTGTGTTCTTTTCAAGATATTTATATTGGGATAAACTTGTAAAAGAATAGGAATTTTCAGCAAGTTATGATAACATTATGGTAGGTTCGCGTACATTGGGTAAATATAGTTGAGAAAAGAAAACATAGGGAAGAATGACAGCGGTATGAAAAAAATAATGCTTTTTGAAGGTGACATAGAAACTCAGGGATATTTTTCGATACAATTAGCAAAAGCGTTTGAGAAGATGGGACATGAAACGTTTCTTTATGATTTGAGCAAACCCTGGAGCAGTACCGATAAATTTTTTCGTTTTTTTGAAAAAGGGAATACGGTTTTAGTGAATTTTAATTTTCATGGAATGAGTGGGGAAGAGTATTTTCTGGACGAAAACGACCGCACAATGTGGGATGCATTGGAAATACCAAGTTATAATATTGTGGTGGACCATCCGATGTATTATCATCATTTTTTGGAGAAAGTACCGAAAGGTTATCACCATATCAGTATTGATAGAAATCATGATAAATACATGGAACGTTTTTTCCCTGATATAGAAAGAGGACCGTTTCTTCCTCTGGCGGGAACGGAATTGTTCCCCAATAAGTCCTATGTTCCGGCAGAGTATCGCAGGTATGATGTGACAATGGTAGGTAATTATGCACAGCCGAAAAAGTTTGAGAAATATATCACCAGAATTGATGAGGAATACACTGCTTTTTATTATGGCATGATTGATGATTTACTGGCACATCCTATGCGAACAGTTGAAGAAGTAGCGCAGGAGCATATTTTACGGGAAATACCAGAAACAACAGAAGAAGAATTGAAACTTGTTTTGAGTAAACTTACTTTTATTGACTTGTATGTCAGGTATCAGACAAGGGGACAGGTAGTGCAGGAGTTGGTGGATAGCGGACTGAAGGTAAATGTCTTTGGCAGTGGATGGGATAAACTTCCATGCAAAAAGCCGGAAAATCTTGTGATAGGAAACAATCTGGATTCCGAAGGTTGTCTGAAAAAGTTGTGTCAGTCTAAAATTTCCCTTAATGTAATGCCATGGTTTCGGGATGGTGCACATGACCGAATTTTTAATTCCATGCTGAACGGTTCTCTTTGTTTGACAGACAGCAGTGGATATCTGGATGAAATTCTGCAGGATGGCGTGGACAGTAAAGTATATTCCATGGAACATCTGGAGGAATTGCCAAATATCGTTTATGGACTTTTGGCAAATCCACCTAAATTACAGGAAATGATAGATAATGGATATCAGATGGCGGCGCAAGCACACAGATGGGAGCATCGGGCAGAAGTTTTGCATGAGCTGATAGAGTGTGGAAGATAGGAAACAGGATAGTATAGAACGTAGCGAAACAGAGTACATCTGCTTTTGTTTATGGGGAAAAGACAGTGAGAAATTCGGAGATAGCAAAGCGTAAACATCTTGCAAAATTAAAAAAATGTTATGAAAGGCATCGTCGCATTCATCAGATGCTATGGGAATATGGAGGAGATATTTTATCTTCTGCGAATTTCCGTCAAACCAGGGGACATATTCAGCATGGAAATATGACAGTGAATAGTCATTGTGTGAATGTAGCAAGATATAGTCTTCTTTTGAATAAAAAATTAGGTTTACATTGCAATAAAAGAGATTTGGTAAGAGGTTCTCTTCTGCATGATTATTTTCTTTATGACTGGCATGATAAAGAATATTTAACCCAGAGGAAAAGATTTCATGGTTTTCGCCATCCTATGATTGCATTGAAAAATGCAGGCTTAAATGAAAAAGTAACTGCTAGGACATATTGACACTATATTTTTAAAACC
>CAYVUF010000350.1:0-2039 GCA_964454605.1 uncultured Bacteroides sp. | reverse complement strand
TCTGTGGCACTATGCCTACTCTTTTTTTATTTACCCCAATGAAAAGTGTACAACCATATTTTCTAAAGAGATTTAGAAGATATCCTCTTTTTGCGTTATAGGAAAAATTCGTATATTGAATAAAGTATACGAATTAAGAACAGAGATTTGATGGTGTTTATGAAAGGAGTCAGACAAATGGAAGAAACAAAAACTTACAGAAAGTATAAAGAAAAGTCAAAGGATAAATTTGTAAGATACAGTGAAGGAGCAGAAATGTATCATATCGGTATTTCAAAATTTATGCAGATGGCAAAAGAAGCAAAGGCATGTTACAAATTGGGACAGGCGGTACTTGTTAATTTGGAGATTTTTGATAAATATTTGGAAACATTTCATATAGTAGATGAGGATTTTTACAAATAGGAGAAATGGAAATATGGCAAATAAATTGAAGCCATCGGTAAGGGCATATATAGATTCGGAAAGTAGCAATAAGAGATATGTTCGTATTGATGAAGTGGCAACTAAGTTAGAGCTTGATAAGGCAGACATCAAAATGCTTGCGGCTGCAGCAGGTTCGTTTTATAAGCTGGCCAGGATAGAGTTGATACATAAAGAAAGGTTTGATGAATTTATGAAACATATATACAAAGTTCCAGGAACCAATAAGCAGGTGCAGAAAAAATTTGTCAGGATAGGAGAAGGTTCCATTATTTACAGCATTGGTCATCACAGATTTATTGAAATGGCTAGAGCTGCAGGTGCAACATACAAGATAAATGAGGGAACCGGTGGAACAGTTCTTATCAATTTGGAAGTTTTTGACGAATATATGGAGCAATTCAGACAGGAAGCAATTCCTATGAAGCATCCATTATTTAAGGTGGGAGGTGAAAAGTAAATGGCATATTCATATAAATGCTACTCAGAGATTAAGGATGTAATGAAAAAATATGTTAATGCAACGGAGGGAGCGATTATCTATGGAATTAGCAAGTCTCATCTTATGACTCTTGTAAATGATGCAGGTGCGTTGTATAAGGTTGGAAATACTGCACTTATAAATACGGAAGTATTTGAGGCATATTTAGAGAGATTTCGGGAGCCAGCAAGACCATTGCCTAAACATGTGTGGAATAGAATTGAAAAAGAGACAGGTCAAAAAGTGACGCAAAATTTGTAAAAGTAGTCCCTGTGTGTCCCTTTTCGATTTTGGCAGATAGAGATAGAATAACATCAATCCAAGAGAACTTGGAGAACAATTGAATATCAGTTACAGACTTGAGTAAAATTACGGGGCGTTTACCCGGAGGATGAAAGTCACAGCTGTCACATTAGTAGACTGATGGATTGAAAAATGAAGGTCGAGAAGTTGGATGGAAATCTGGTAAAGGGAGCAGGAATGTTGCGTAAGGATAATAACCCACAGAGGGCGAGAAGGTCGTCCTTATCCTCACAATGGCTAGGAGAGGAGATAGTGCTTCTTGTATTAAGAAGGGCGTCGTGAACACAATAGCGTGGCTCGTCTGTAACTCCCGGAGGTGAGTACATCTCTATGTACACGGGGCGATAAAGGTGTCTAGAAGACAGACGTGTACCTACATGCTTCCAAGAAGCTGTCCTGACTGAGTATCAGCAGGTAATACAAGGAGGATGTAGAAGATGATAGTAGCAATTGTAGTAACAGGGTTTGTTTTGACTTCTTTACTGATGTGGACACTGGCAAAAGCGGCAGGAGATGCAGATAAACGCTTAGATGAAATCTATCAGGCTTTCCTTCTTAGAGAGGAGAGTATGGATGGGAAAGGTTCGGAAAAAAACAGTCAAGCAGTATAAACATAGATTATCTGCTGAAGAAAGGTTAGAAAAGGATATTAAGGACTGTATGCACTGTAAGTTCTTCTGGGGTAACAATCACAGATGTGCAACAAGTAAATGTGGAAGAACAAAAGTGAAGAAGGTTCCGGAGAAGAAGATACCGGAAAAATGTGTAGGATGCCCATACAGACAGTCGGAAAGATATTGTTTTCCCTGTATGAAGGACATTCTGAGTAAGA
>CAYVUF010000349.1:0-2042 GCA_964454605.1 uncultured Bacteroides sp. | reverse complement strand
AGATAATACTATGACGTATCGGGAACAGCAAAAGAAATTAGAAAAAATTCTTGATAATAAGTATTACGTTGATGCGATTCAAAATGTTGACAGGAAACTGCTTAGTTTTCCCGAAAAAGTAATGCTCATTTTAATGAAAGTAAAGTCTATTGGTTTGCTGAAAGCTTCATTGTACTGTAAAAATTTACTATTTGAATTTATAGGGAAGGGAATATAGAAAAATGTGTAATGATATTGATGTAAGTGTGATTGTTCCTGTATACAATGCGGAAAAATATATTCGGAAATGCATAGAAAGTGTTTTGCAACAAACGTTATCTTCGTGGGAATTAATTCTGGTAGATGATGGGAGTAAGGATAACAGCTTGGAAATTTGTCAGGAATATGCCCAAAAATATAGGGGAATTGTGGCGATACATCAAGAAAATGGTGGAAGTTCAGTGGCAAGAAATTTTGGATTAAGAAAAGCAACTGGAAGATATATAGCTTTTATCGATGCAGATGACTGGATACATACGAGAATGTTAGAAGTTTTAGTGGAAAAGGCAGAGCAGACGAATGCTGATATCGTAATTTGCAATTATTTCAATTGTTATGAGGATGGAAAATGTATATTACAGCCAAAATCGGGTTTTGGCGAATGGGTGATAGAGGCAAAGGAAGATAGAAACATTTTTCAGAGAAAATATTTGTGTAAAGGTGTCAAGGAATACAGACCGTATCTAAAGGTGGGGTCTCCATGGGGAAAATTGTATTCGAATCATTTAATAAAAGAAAATAATCTTACATTTCCGGAAGGACTTGCAAGAACGGAGGATGGAATTTTTAATTTGTACGCAGTGGAATATGCTAATAAAATAGTGTATTTGGATGAAGGATATTACTATTACAGAATGTTAGAAGATTCTATTTCACACAAATATTATCCTAATATTGTAAGGAACACAGAAAGAGATTTTGAAGAAGTAAAAGTGTTCGCATCAAAATATAAGAAAGAAGACATCATTTTTAATAAAGGGATTTTGATAAGAATTGCAACATGGTTTTATAAATATCTAAATAGTTATTATTTTACACCTCAATATATATCGGAACATGGATATTTGAAAGCAAGAAAGGAAGTACTTAGATTAAGAAAAGAGCCGCTGTATGATAATGCATATAGGATGGCTGATTTACGACTAATGACGAAAGCGGAGAGGATATTGGTGCTTTGCATGAAGTATAAGTGTATTGAGCTGCTTTATGTATTGGTCAGAATAAGGGAGAAAATGAAATGTTGGAAATGATTAGCATAATTGTGACAGTATACAACAGGGAATATTTGGACAAGTGTGTGGAAGAGTGTATAGAAAGCATTAAGAATCAGACTTATCAGAATTGGGAGATGATTATAGTTGATGATGGTTCTGGAAAATGTGTGGCTGAATGGTTAGATAGGCATGTGGAGGGTCGCATTAGAGTTGTGCATCAGGAAAATGCTGGGGTGTCAGCAGCAAGAAATAGAGGAATACAAGAAGCAAAAGGTGAGTGGATTTATTTTTGCGACCAAGATGATATTATGAAAAAAGATGAGTTGGAAAAATTGTATTCTGCGGCAGAGAACGATAAAAGTGATATTGTTGTATGTGGATATGAAGAAATAGATGCAGGCGGTTGTGTTAGAGGAAAAAAAGGAAATGAGAAACGGAAAACGATTTGTATTAGTGATACGGAAAATTTGTTATTTGAATTAGTTGGACCGGGTATTATGGAACATTACTATAATGTAGAATTTCAAAAATATTCATTACGGTTTCCATGGGCTCATTTGTATAGGAAGGAATGCATTAAAAATGTAAAATTTCCAATTGGATTGCATCCAGGTGAGGATAAGATTTTCAATATGCTTGCATATAAAAATGCGAGAAAAATTACATTATTGAATGAAAAATTGCATCAGTATCGAATTGGTTATGGCATAACAGGACAATATGAGAAAACTGCTTTAGTGGTGCTAGAATGTAAATAGTACAAGTCAAAATGAGAATTCCTTATTACAA